>JBCNOR010000327.1:0-6071 GCA_039593785.1 Niabella sp.
TCGCCAAAAACATCTATCTCAGCAGGGTGCGTAAACGTGGTGCTACCCCAGGTAGATTTCACGACAATACGGATATAGCGTACTGGTTCCTGCGACAGGTTGTACGTAAATTCATGGCCTGCCTCTGCTGCCCGCAGGTCATCATCTGTAACAGTACCCGAAGCCCCGCCCGACGGTTTAATAATCTCCGTATCCATGATCTTGGTCCACTCCTGCCAGTCCCCGCTTTGCGACGGAGCTGAAGTTCTCACATACAATTCGAAGGCTTTGGGATTACCCCAGTTATAATAGCTGTTGCTAAAAAAGCGCTGAAAGATTACCAAGCGGCTCACTTTGGCCACAACACCAAGATCAATTGTAAAGGGAGCCGGAAGAGAGGACGATGGCGAATGGCCAAAAGAGGTTCGGTCGTCATCAATCATTTTCTGATCGGACCCTTCGAAGTTGGTAAAGTTCTGATCATTGCTGAGCTTCATGATTCTCATGCGGCTCTTGGCCAGCTTTTCTTCGTACAAAGGAGTGATCAGCCTGCCTGCCGGGAATATAGTATCAGACCGGTTCCCGAAATTATCTTTTACCACCACACCAAATGGCCTTGGCACAGGCTTGTAACCTCTTAACGACTGTGCACCTTCTGTCAGCTGGGAACTAACGATCCTTACCAACGCCATCCTTCCCAGGGAATCCGGCGTAAAGAACTCGAAAGTGAGCGGAGACTTAAGGTTATTGGACCAGCTATACCTGGCGCCACCAAAATCTCCTTGTATAAACATTGTTTTTGATACCAGGCTTAACGGGGATTCGAGTGGCTGAACGGTACAGCTTACGGGCTCAGAAGTTTCCTGTGCCCGGTTAACCGTGTAGAGTAATACCTCGTGCGGTTTTTCATCATTAAAGCCGGCTATGTTAATTTTATTTTCATAAATAGAAGCTACTGCTTCCATCTTCTTTCCTGTCTCCAATGTATAGGTGGCTTTCACGCTAATGATGTCTTCCTGGTTCGGTATGCGATAGCTGATCAATGCGCCGCCAGCCATGTTTTCTACTTTAACTTCTGTAACCTGCATGGGCTTGCCCAGGCTCTTTGATATCGGCTCATTCACCTTCTTAGTGCAGCCCCATAACCATAGCAACCCGAACATTACTAAACATGAGTATTTCATACGCAATATTTTAAAGGCTACCAGCCCGGATTTTGAATTAATAAAGGATTTTTGATCATTTCAGACTGAGGGATCGGTGCAAAATAATCCCGGTAGGTAAATTGCTGCACATATACGCTCACCAGTGTATAATATTCCTCTGCTTCCCTACCATTAATATTCCAGCCCATAATAGGGCGGTTCTGCTCGGTTAAAGCCGTTTTCCACCGGTGGCTATCCCAATAGTAACTGCCTTCACAAGCCAGTTCTATTTTCCGTTCCTGCTGTATGATCTGCCGCATGCCTTCCTTTGTGAGTGGCTTGGATGGCTGATTGGAATAAGTAGCCCAGCTTTCCACCACTCCTTTTAAACCTGCCCTGGATCGTACCGAATCAATATACAGGTATACTTCCTGGTCGGGTGCCGACTTCGACTCGTTAAGTGCTTCAGCACACAGTAGTAGCAGGTCTGCAAATCGCATATCCGGATAGGGATAGGTTTCTTCTGAAACACCATTGGCATCGCGCCAGGTTGTATTCAATGCTACCAGCTTCTTGGGCCAGTACCCCGTTGCGTTATACTCGCCCGGGTTAAATACTGAAGAGTACTCCCCAAACCGGTTCTTTGGATAAGGTGTTTCACTCTCGTTAGATGTTCTGTAAAAATTACCAAACCATCTGCCGCGATCAAAACCCAGCGTGGAGTAAAAACGCATTTCACGATCAAAATTGAGGGCAGCCGTTTTTTCGCCTGAAGCTATGAGAAGGTTATGAGCAGCATCACCCACCCGGATACTGTAACGGTTTCCGTAAGGGTAGGAAACGTCTTCATTAATAGGCACGCCGTTATTGGAATAAAACAATTCAACCGTAGATAGCGGTACGCTTAAAGTACCGGTCATGCCGGACGGTGTTGAAGTTGCCGGTTCCAGCCGGGGCAGGGAGATCAACTGAAAGATCCAATCAGCCGGATAGGACGAGTTACCCCATACCACTTCCGGGTTCCAGCGCTGTGTTACGGCACTCCTCAGCGTATTGATCAGAACAGTTGTATCAGATAACTGCCTTGCGTTTACCGCCTGGTAATCTGATCTTTTATAAAGACGTATACCCGCTTCGGTACACACTTGTATAGCACGTTTGCAGGCATTGGCTGCACTGTCCCATCTTGCGGCATTATACTGTTGATTAAAAAAGGGCTCTTTGTTGTGATTAACGAAACCGCTGTAATCCCGGTTTCCGTTAAAAAGCGGGCTTGCCCAAAATACCAGCACTTTTGCTTTTAACATATGAGCTACCGGTGCTGTAAAACGTCCCAGCTCAGTATTCCGGTTCTCAATAGTTAAGGGCAGCGCTGCTGAGTTAATTACTTCATCGATCAATTGTAATACATAAGCAAAACAATCATCCACCTTCTCCCGCTCTGCCCTGATCGCGGCCGTACTTTCATTAACCGGTGTATTTTGCCGGAGTGGCGTCATAGGCCCGTAATACTGAATCAGGTAAAAGTTCAGGTAAGCTTTAATCAGCTTTACTTCAGCCTTCATCCGTTCCTTTTCATATTGGTTCACGTCCTGTACGCCATCAATACGCTCCAGGAAAGTATTGCAATCCCTCATACCTGCATACAGCGATCTTACGTAGCTGGAGTTATTGCTCCAGTAATTAACCAGCGCCAGCGCAGCGCTATTTTCAGACAACCCGAAACGCATACCGGCCTGGGTTCTGTGATCCCTGTTAAAGATCATTTCCATGGCACCGAATATGCCCGGGTTTTCGTTCCACCCGGCAGATTTGGGAATACCCCAATAACAGGTGGCCAAAAACTTAATGGCATTATACCTGTCAGAAAAGGCATTATCGACGGTTGGAATATTATCCGGAACTATGTCGAGATATTTACTACAGGAGCCCAGGCCTGTAGCTATAAACATTATAATTATTATAGTATAGATTTTTTTCTTCATGGCACCTGTTTTTATAAGCCGATATTAAAGCCCACATTAAATACTCTTTGAAGCGGATAGTCAAACCCCGATCCGGCCATCTCCGGGTCCCACAGCTTGAAAGCGCTCCAATGCAGCAGGTTGGAACCGCTGAAATAGATCCGGAAGTCGGAAACCTTAAAACGTTTTAGCATGGAAGGAGGAAAACTGTAACCAACATCAACCGATTTAAGTCTTAAAAAACTTCCATTCTGCATAAACCAGGTACTGGTTTGCCGGTTATTGTCAATATTATAATTGGCAAGCCGGGGCCAGAAGGCATAAGAGTTACGATTGCTTTCTGACCAATAATCGCTTGCAATAGCCTGTAGAACGGCATTCTGCCCTACTCTTCCATCGCCACCGTCACCATCTATAAACGGCGTTACATTATCCTGGTTTAACCAGAAAGACTCGCGTGCCATTCCCTGGAAGAAGAAATTAACATCAAAACGTTTATAAGTCATCGAAAGCCCAAATCCATATATGATCTCCGGCGTCACAGGATGCCCAATGGGCACAAAATCCAGGTTATCAATTTTGCCATCACCGTTGATATCTTTATACTTGATATCCCCGCCGGAGTAAGCGCCAAACTCCTGTTTGGGCGAGTTCTTCACTTCAGCTGAATCAATAAACAGGCGCTCGGCTACCAATCCCCAGGTTTGTCCCAGGTTGGTTCCTATCCTCGACAACCAGTAATTGCTGCCATAATCAGGCTCCTCCCATTTAATAACTTTGCTGGTTGTGTACGTAAAAGTGCCCCGGCCGGTTAATTGCAAATCCTTACCAATGGTTTTATCATAATTCAGTTCTATATCAATCCCCCTGCCTTCTGCTTCGCCTACATTTGCTTTTACAGCAGGAAGAATACCAGCTGTTGCCGGCATGATACGGTCCTGGAGAATATTCTTCCTTCGTTCCTTATATACCTCTATAATAGATGAAAACCCATTTCTCAGGTTAAACTCCAGCGCCAGGTTGGTCTTATAAGACCGCTCCCAACCTACCTGGTCATTAGCATAACGGCTTATATCAATTCCACCCGGGTTCTCGTTCATATTCACCCCCCAGTTTACATTATGGGGTGCATTTAAGTTCACCTCGGATAAATAAAAGAACCGCTCGGATGCACTGCCTATAGCTTCATTACCCGCAATACCATAAGAGCCTCTTAATTTCAGCATCCTGAAAAAGCCGGTAAGCGGCTCAAAGAATGGTTCGTTTGAAATGACCCAACCGGCACCGAAGGATGGGAAGAAACCCCAGCGGTTATTTTGCGCAAAACGCTCTGAGGCATTATAGCCATAAGCAAATTCTGCAAGGTAACGGGTGTCGAAGTTATAAGAAAACCTTCCCGAAAAACTTAAGTTCCGGGTGGGAAGTGATAACTGGATTGTGGATGGCGCGCCCTGTTTAAACTGCCGGGCCGTAAAAACCAGTAAACCACTGACACTGTTTTTGCCGAAATTATTATTATACTGGGTAGCGCCTTCGAAGTAGAATGAATTAGCCACCGTCCGTGAAGTATTATTTGCATCATAATCCAGGGTTTCCCTGCCCGTGGTTGGGTTGAGCCGAACCAACCTGTAAGAATCGTTGGTAAGATCGAAAGAAGATATCCTATAATAAAACGGCACATAAGCGCGGGAAATACTATACTCTGATCTCCGGTCAAAATTAACCAAAGCCCGGGCCATCAGGCCTTTTGCAATAGCGTCCAGGTTTTGCTTTAACTCTACCGTTGTCAGCATATTGCTGCGACTGTAATCCCTGTAACCTCTCATTGCTTCCGCGTAAGGATTTAAATAATTACCGGTTTCAAAGTTTCCAAAGAGGGTATGCTTTGCATAGGAAAAATTGGAATCGGGTTCATAGAAAGGCTTAAAGCGAACCGGGTTGGCCTGCATCACTTTGCGGTACATAGCAGAACCACCATCAATAGGCCCTGTGTAATCATCAAAATTGGCCACAAAACGTGTAGACATTTCTGTGGTCTTGGTCAGATTGATATTAACATTGGAGCGGATGGAATATTTATAAAGGTCTATATTGGAATTGAAGTCATTTTTATTATCCACTTTCAGGTTGCCCCTATCCCTGGTTACGCTACCTGCCACATAATAACGGGCTACGGAACCACCACCGGTAAAGCTCAGGTTTAAACGGTTATTAACGGCCATTTTTTTGAACATCGCTTCTTCCCAGTTGGTAGCCGGGTAAATATCCCGGTGCAGTCCCATTTCAGTAAATGTTATTTGCTCATCCGTGTAGAGTGTTTGCCCGTTAGGATCGCGGGTTTTAACGGCTTCGTTATGCATGCGCATAAACGTAACCGGATCTGCGGTTTCTAATCTTTGCGTGGGGGAAGAAAAAGAGTTTTCAAACCGGAGATCAAAATTCATTTTCCCTTCTTTTCCCTCTTTGGTAGTAACCAGTATCACCCCATTGGCACCCCTGGCGCCATACAATGCCGTAGCCATAGCATCTTTCATGATACTAAAGCTGGCAATATCATCAGGGTTTAAGCGGGCCAGATCATTGGGACTTAGTTCGATACCATCAATTAAAATCAGCGGGTCTTTCTTTGCCGAAGCTCCGAATGAAGTAATACCGCGGATAAAAAAGGCCGCATTATCCTGGCCCGGCTCTCCGCTTCTCTGGTAAGCCACCATACCTGCTAATCTACCCGCTAAAGCATTGGTAAGATTGCTGCTGGGCATTCTCAGCTCCGATGGTTTGATCGAAGTAATGGAAGCCACCATACTGGCCTTTTTCTGCTTGGAAAAAGCCACTACAGCTACTTCATTCATACTTCCATCCTCACCATCCAGCACAATAATAAGCGGACGGCTATCAGCTATAAAATCTGACCCGCGTGCTGGAACCGGGGATGGTGGTGACCATCGAGCCGGGCCTGTACTTTATCGACATGCTGTTGAAC
>JBCNOR010000328.1:0-6042 GCA_039593785.1 Niabella sp.
GTTCTATTTTGGATGCCACGGATATTGTTTATGTAGACCCTGTTAACACCGGCTTTTCAAAGATCGTGGGCAAAGATATTGCCCGTGAAAAGTTCTTTGGTGTTAACGCTGACATCAAATACCTGGGCGACTGGGTGAACAGCTTTGTAAACCGGTACGACCGCTGGGCCTCTCCAAAATTTCTCATTGGCGAAAGCTATGGTACTACCCGCGTATCCGGCCTTGCCCTTGAATTACAACAAGCCCACTGGATGTACCTGAATGGCGTGGTGCTTGTATCTCCAACCGACCTGGGTATAGAACGCGGCACGGCTACCGATGCTGCCTTACTGCTTCCCTATTATGCAGCTACGGCCTGGTATCATAAAAAACAACCGGCAGACCTGTTGCAAAAAGACCTGACCTCCATGTTACCGGAAGTGGAAAACTTTACAATGAATGAATTAATACCTGCGTTGAATAAGGGCAGTCTTTTAGATGATGCCGCCAAGCAAACATTGGCAGCTAAAATGGCCCGTTACTCCGGTATCCCAGAAAAAGTAATCCTTCAAAATAATTTATCAGTTGGCACCAACCTGTTTTGGAAAGAGCTGTTGCGTAATGAAGGCTTTACAGTAGGTCGTTTAGATTCGAGATACAGGGGCATCGATAAACAGGATGCCGGCAACAGTCCCGATTTTAACGCCGAGTTAACCGCCTGGCTGCATGCTTTTACACCGCCCATTAACATGTACCTGAAAAAAGAGCTGGGTTATAAAACCGACTTCCCCTATAACATGTTTGGCCCGGTTCATCCCTGGGACAATAAGGGCAACCAAACCGGCGAAAACCTGCGACAGGCCATGGCTACTAATCCCTATTTGCACGTACTGGTACAATCGGGGTATTACGATGGCGCCTGCGATTATTTCAATGCCAAATACAATATGTGGCAAATGGATCCATCGGGCAAACTTAAAAACAGGATGAGCTGGGAGGGCTATCGCAGTGGCCACATGATGTACCTGCGAAAAGAGGATCTGAAAACCAGCACACAGCACCTGCGTGAATTTATAAAGAAAGCCATTCCTCCATCGGGCACTCCTGCCAAATATTAAGGTACCCTGTAAACCGGATAAGTTAAATACGCCGGTTCTATCCAGGGTGAGTGCTGATAAATAAAATTCAACTGGGCGCCGGCATTTTGAGCGAAGGCGGTATCCTGCCTGCGCCTGGCTTCAAGTTGCTGCTGCAGTTCATTATTTGATTTTAAATAGTCAGCGGCTACATCCTCGAAATGGTAATCAGAGTAGCCTTCTTTTTGCTGCAGAATCGCATCAAAAAAATTCCATTTAAAATAAGAGTCTTCCGCAGCGGGCTCCAATGTTTCTATCAAAAATCGGTTGGCCGCCTGGTTCATGGGAATGTACCAATCGCCCTTCCTGAACCGGATCGACCGTGAAGTAACACTCAGTTTTATATCCGAATTAGGATGATGACCCTCATACGGACGCAGGCTGGCTTTATAATCCTCAATGCGGTATACCTGCACATTCATTAATGTGTCTTTATTAATCGCCTGCATCACAACATGGTTAGCTTTCAGTCTTTCTACAACCTTCCACCAACCCTGCGGAATGATATATGCTTTGGGTTTGTTTACAATGGTAACTGGTTGATACTGGTTGTAAAAAGGTACCTGCAGGGTGTATGGCTTTGACCTGTCGTAATACAATCTCGGCAAACCGGATACTTCACTGGGCTTATAACCACTTTCATACCCTTTAAAAGTAATCATCCTTGACTTCGCTTTATCAAGCTTCCAGCCAACTGTAAAACTATCTCTTTTGATAACTTCTTCTTTAGCACGGGCTCTTAATTCGAGTATCTGCTGTTGCTCAGCGCCGGCAAACTCAATAAAAGACTGCATTAACCCGTACGTAGATTGTACCCGTTGCAGATAGGGTTTCAGCATATGTGTTTCGGGCACAAAAGCAAATGTGTGCCATAACGCCGCATAACCGCTACTGTAACGCGGAGCATCCCAGAAAGCATCCCATCCTTTTTCTACCTTATCCCGGTGGTCAAAGTTGACATAAGGAACCAGGTCATACCCTTTCTTTTTCATCGAACTATATAAAGCAGGTTCCATCACCTCGTTAAGATATTGCCCCATGGCACCGCCCAACTTATTATGTTGCGATGTTAGTAAAGTCATCACATGCTGGTAATCGGCGCCGTTACTTACATGGTTATCGATGAATATATCCGGATCGGTCAAATGAAAAATATGGGCGAATGATAGGGCCTCTTTAGAGTCGGCCTTAATAAAATCCCTGTTCAAATCAAGATTTTGTGCATTACCCCTGAATCCGAAAGCTTCCGGGCCATTTTGATCTACACGATAATCATCACTCCGGTTTAAGCAGCCGCCAATATTATAAACCGGGATAATGGCCAGCACTACCTGCCGGGGTAGCTTCAGCTTTCCTTTTGCAATATCCGCGGCCAGTAACATACTTGCGTCAATGCCATCGGGCTCTCCCGGGTGTATACCATTGTTAATAAGTATAACAAGTCTTTTTTCCTGTTTGATCTGCCTGTAGTCGCTAACACCATCGCTGCTCACGGTCACCAGGTGCAGCGGCAAACCGGCATCGGTCATGCCCATGGAGCTTATAGATATCTTGCGGGATGCCTTGTCCGCCTGTTTCCACCAGTCGATGATCTCGCCATAAGCAGGGGTTTCTTTCCCACACGATCGTTCGAATACTGTTACAGGTAACTGGGCAAAAGCCACAAAGGAAGCCAGCAGGCAACTTAATAAAAGCAGTTTTTTCATTTCTGAAGTTTGAATCAGTTTTCTTTTCCTAATGCGTTATAAATACTGGCAGCCCATCTCCGGGGCAGAGCACGTATAATATTAGAGGTGAACCTTGCGGGCTTTCCCGGTACTATGATCATTTTTCCTTTCAAGGTCTTTTTTACGGCAAACTCACCCACTTTGGCGGGAGGCACTTCCATAAAATCGCCGAACCAGCCCAGCTTTTCTTTGGTGTCCTTCACTATTTCAGGCTTTGTATATACGGGTCCCGGCGCCAGGCAACTTACGCTTACTCCTTTCTTCTTGAGCTGGTATCTTAACGAGTAACTGAAAAATGTAAGGCCCGATTTGGATGCGGAATAAATATTTTTTACCGGGATGGGACTAAAACCCGCCATACTACTCACATTTAAAATATACGCAGGCTTATTTTTTTCCAGCAACGGCAAAAAATATTGCACCATTATCACCGGCGACTCCAGGTTAAGTTGAATCATATACCTCACGCTATCTGCCGGAAGCTTCAGGAAATCGTTGGTACCGCCCATTCCGGCTACATTGCACAACATTTTCAATGGCAAATTATTCTGCTCGCTCCAGCGGGCCAGCTGTGGGGCCACACTGTCATTGGTTAAGTCTGCTGATAAGATCTCTACCTGTATATTGTATTTTTCTTCCAGAGTCTTCTTTGCATTTCTTAACGGCTGTTCTGTACGCGCTATGAGCACCAGATTGTAGTTTCTTTTGGCCAATGCTTCTGCAATAGCGTAGCCGATACCCTTGCTTCCCCCTGCTACAAGGGCAAAGGGCTGCTGGTTTTTATATACTAATGTGGAGGGCAGGGAGGACAGATCCTGGGCATTTACTGTACAACTCAAAAAGCTTAAAACGTTAACCAACAGCAGGATGGTTATACTTTTGGATATAACGGTGAGCGAGCGTACCGGCGCACCCGGTGGTTGATTGAACAGGATCATAGAAACGGGCTTTCTACAAATATTGCTTTTTATTCCAAACATTGTCGATATTAATTACTTTTGTCGCCGCTTTCATGGTATGGATACCTTAATTAATCAAATCGACAAAGAAAAACTCCCCAAACATATTGCCATAATTATGGATGGCAATGGACGTTGGGCACAGGAACAGGGGGAAGACCGGCTTTTCGGCCATTATCATGGTGTGGAAAGCGTTAGAGACATCGTGGAAGGATGTGCTGAAATAGGCATCAAGTTCCTGACGCTCTACGCTTTTAGCACAGAGAACTGGGATCGGCCGGAATATGAAGTGGTGGGTTTGATGGAGCTTTTAGTATCCACCATACGAAAAGAAGTAGAAACCCTGCACAAAAATAATATCCGCCTTCATGTAATAGGCGACATGAGTATGTTGCCGGCTTATGCACAGCAGGAGTTGAATGAAGCGCTGGAGATCACCGCGGGTAATAGTGGCCTTAACTTGGTAATGGCTTTGAGCTACAGTGGCCGCTGGGAACTGTTGAACGCGGTAAAAAGCATTGCTAATGAGGTAAAAAACAACCGGTTACAGGTTGAAGCTATAGACCAGGATGTACTGCAGAAATATCTTTGTACCAGCGATTTTCCTGACCCGGAACTGATGATACGGACAAGCGGTGAATACCGGATCAGTAACTTTTTACTATACCAGCTTGCCTACGCAGAGCTTTACTTCACTAACGTACGCTGGCCTGAATTCAGAAAAAACAACTTGTATGAGGCCATACTGGATTACCAGGGGAGAGAGCGCAGATTTGGTAAAACTTCCAGGCAAATTGAAGAATCTAAGTAATATGTGAAAGTTTTCCTTAAACAGCCCCGGCATTGGCTACTACCCTTGTATCAGCCTTTTTTAACATGAGTTTTCCAATTTTTACCTTTAATTTGCCGCCGCAATGGGAATAATGTGTAACAGTGTGGTGATAAAATAATAACTTCCTGCTTTTGCAAAAACAAAATTGATTACCGATATTTAAATCCTTTATGCGTTTTTTTCTTTACAGGTTTTGCGTTACAATTATATCATTAACAACGGTAAACTATGTTTTTGCGCAAACAGACACCATTCCTGCGGGAAATCTTTCTCTGGAAATGCAGGAATGGCAAAATCCAAGACAGCCCAAAGAGTATACTATTGCCGACCTTAAAGTAACGGGAGCCAATTACCTGGACTCTACCATTATACTTTCAGTAGCAGGTTTACAAAAAGGTCAAAAATTCACCTACCCGGGTTCGGATATATTTTCAAGAGCCATCCAGAATCTCTGGAGGCAAAAACTGGTAGCCGACATCAAGATTTATGTAACCAACATCATTGGAGACAATGTAAGCCTGGAAGTATCGGTTAAGGAAATGCCCCGCTTAGGAGACTATAAATTTGAAGGGGTTAAAAAAACAGAACAGGAAGAATTAGTGAAAAAGACGGCTATTGCCAAACAAACCACTATCCTCTCTGAAAATACGCGTCGTAACATTATTGACGTTACCAAAACCTTTTATGAAGAAAAAGGATTTTCGGGAGTTGAAGTGGAATTGATTGAAAAGCCAGATCCGGTATTCAAAAATTCCAACTCGCTGACGATAAAAGTAAACAAAGGGAAAAAGGTTAAAATAGATGGTATCAACTTTTTTGGCAATGAGAACGTGAGAAGCGTTAAACTCAAAAAGCAAATGAAGGGAACCAAGGAGATGACGAAAATGACCTTATTTCCCTCGCCATATGTAAGTACTTACGGGCCTATTAAAAGATACAGCTTTGGTGAATACATGAACGAGTGGGGCTTTTTAAGTGGCACCAAATCATTGGAGGTTTTAGACCCTTACTTCAGGTTTAAGTTTGCTTCATCTAAGTTCAACCAGAAGAAATATATTGAGGACAAAGAAAAGGTATTAAACTATTTTAATGCGAAAGGTTACCGTGATGCGCAGATATTGGCAGATACCCAGGTAATACAGAACAATAAAATGTATGTAGACATTAAAGTGAGCGAAGGCCGGAAATACTATTTTGGGAATACCGTATGGAAAGGGAACTCGGTTTACAGCGATACTGTTTTAAATAACATCTTAAATATTAATAAAGGAGATACCTACGACGGAAGTATCCTGAATAAAGCGTTGGGTATTGAACCCAGCCAGGATGCGCAGGATATTCAAACAGCCTATCGCGACAGGGGTTATCTCTTTATCCAGGTAGTTCCAGTGGAGACCCGGATATACAAT
>JBCNOR010000329.1:0-6019 GCA_039593785.1 Niabella sp.
CCACGACAGGCGGCTGTCGGCGGCGACCTTGGCATCGAGTGCGTTGTGGTTATGGGGTGGTTGACAAGCTACTACTAAAGAAGCAGGAGGTACCTTGATCGACTTTGGAAAAGAGACCTTCGGGTATATTAAACTTCATAATTTAAAGGGTAAGGGGAAGCTGTCTATTTATTATGGTGAGAGTAAGGACGAAGCCCTTGATACTGCTCATACGGAGACTTATGATAAATTAAATATTGATCAAACCAGCGGAGATTATACGGTGGATCTATCCAAAGCGTTCCGTTTCGTAAATATTATTGCGGATGCAGGTATCAGCTTCGATAGGGCATCCATGTTGTATGAATACGCTGACTTGCAGGATAAGGGAGGTTTTAAATGTAACGATGAGGAGATCAATAAAATTTACGATGTAGCCAAATATACGTTCCACCTAAGTACTAAAGAGTTTTTTATTGATGGCATTAAAAGAGACCGTTGGGTATGGAGCGGTGATGCGTACCAAAGTTACCTGATGAACTATTACCTTACCAATGATAATGCTACGGTAAAAAGAACAACTTTATCACTGAGGGGAAAAGATCCCGTAACCAGCCATATCAATACCATTATGGATTATACCCTGTATTGGTTCCTGGGTGTATACGATTATTATCTCTACAGCGGCGACGCGACTTTTGTAAAAGATAATTACGATCGCATGAAGTCCCTGATGGCTTATGTATTAGGTCGGCGGAATAAAGACGGCTTATTGGAAGGCTTGCCCGGTGATTGGGTATTTATCGATTGGGCCGAAGGGCTGAGCAAGC
Source organism: Niabella sp. (assembly GCA_039593785.1). GTDB lineage: Bacteria > Bacteroidota > Bacteroidia > Chitinophagales > Chitinophagaceae > Niabella. The sequence continues at coordinate 810 of JBCNOR010000329.1, forward strand.
AGGGAGCCGTTAGTTTTGAGCAATTACTATTTGCACGTAGCCTCGAAACCATGGCGTTGGTAGCAGATCTGGTACAGGAAAAGGAAGATGCAGGTATGTATGCGGGTCTGGCTAAAGATGTTAAGAAGAAATTGTTTGACTTATACTGGAACGAGCAAAAGCAGGCTATTGTGCACAGTTATGTAAATGGTAAACCAACAGACCATGTAACCCGTTACGCGAATATGTTTGCTATCTTCTTTGATTACTTAAGCGACGCGCAGAAGAAAAATATTAAGAATACGGTTCTATTAAATAATAGTGTACCGCCTATCACAACCCCTTACATGCGGTTTTATGAAATGGAGGCATTATGTGCTTTAGGCGAACAGGATTATGTAACCAAAGAAATGAAATCTTACTGGGGTGGTATGTTAAAGCTGGGAGCCACTTCATTCTGGGAAGAGTACAATCCTAAAAAATCAGGCGCTGAACATTATGCAATGTACGGCCGTAAATATGGTAAAAGCCTTTGCCATGCCTGGGGTGCCAGTCCTTTATACCTGTTAGGCAAATATTATTTGGGTGTAAAGCCAACAGGAGCCGGTTATAGCACTTATACCGTTGAACCTGCTTTAGGTGGCTTGAAATGGATGGAAGGTAAAGTGCCCACACCGGCTGGTAATATCGACCTGTATTGCAGTACTACTAATATAAAAGTTAGTTCACCGGTTGGTACGGGTAAGCTGGTGGTGAAAAGTAAAAAAGCTCCGTCTTCGAAAGAAGGCAGCTTCGTCAGTAAAGGTAATAACGTATACGAATTGACTTTGGAGAAGGATAAGAAGTATGATATAAAATATCAGGCATTGTAGGGGTGAATAGTGAGTAATGAAGACTGAATATCTTGTTTATCGTCATCTAGACCGAAGGGAGAGATCTCCTGAAAAAATATTATCAACATGTCAAACGGAGGATTTGTATAAATATTGACGAATAAGCACAAAACAGTGGTTTGATAACATAGAAACCGCCATTCAACGCGAAAAGGAGGTTGAAAAGTGGAGAAGAGAAAAGAAAGAAACACTCATTAGCACTAAAAATAAGGAATGGCGTTTTTTAAACGAAGAAATAAAAAATGAGATGTATTCGTTGTTGTATTAGCAGATTTCTCACTTCGTTCGAAATGACGACAAATTAAAAATATACGGATGAAAAAAGGATTGAAATTAGTAGTTGCAGGCGTAGTCTGTAGTACCGCTTTAAATGCGCAGACTGCGTTAGTCAACACGGCACAAAGTAAGTATGCAAAGTTGTCGGGTGTGGGTTTGGGCGATGTGCAATGGACCAAAGGTTTTTGGGCAGAGCGTTTTGATGTATTAAAAAACTCAATGGTGCCCACTTTATGGCGTACCTATACCAGCGATACCATTTGTTATTCGTTCCAGAATTTTAAAGTGGCAGCTGGTTTACAGGAAGGCCGTTTTAGAGGGCCGTCTTTCCATGACGGAGACTTTTATAAAACCCTGGAGGCGGTGGCATCCTTATATGCTTCTACTAAAGACCCAAAATTAAATGGCTGGATGGAAGAAGCCATCGCGGTAATTGGCAAAGCCCAGAGAGCTGACGGGTATATCTATACAAAAAATATTATAGAACAGAAGAAAACCGGCGAGCAGAAAATGTTTGACGATAAGCTGAGCTTCGAAGCCTATAATTTTGGTCACCTGATGACCGCTGGTTGTGTACATTACCGGGCTACAGGAAAAACCAATTTATTGGATATTGCTAAAAAAGCGTCAGACTTCCTGATTGTCTTTTATAATAAAGCTACGCCCGAACAGGCACGCAACGCCATCTGTCCTTCACACTACATGGGACTGGCTGAAATGTACCGCACTACCAGGGAAAAGAAATACCTCGACTTGCTGAATAAGCTGATCGATATCAGGGGAACGGTGGAAGGTACCGATGACAATAGTGATCGTGCTCCTTTCAGGGATATGAAAAGAATTGTGGGGCATGCCGTAAGGGCCAATTACCTGATGGCGGGGGTGGCAGACCTGTATGCTGAAGAAGGCGATAAAACTTTACTGACCACATTGGATACCTTATGGAACAATGTGATCCATACTAAAATGTATGTAACCGGTGCCTGTGGCGCTTTGTACGATGGCGTTTCGGTAGATGGTACGTCTTATATACCTGATACCGTTCAGAAAGTACACCAGTCTTATGGCCGGGATTACCAGTTGCCTAATTTCAGCGCGCATAATGAAACCTGCGCCAATATCGGTAATGTGCTGTGGAACTATCGCATGTTCTTATTAACCGGCGAAGAGAAGTATTTTGATATTGTAGAGCTGGCTTTATATAATAGCGTGTTAAGCGGGATCAGCATGGATGGCACTAAATTCTTTTATACCAATCCACTGGCGCATACTGTAAATTATCCCTACCATCTTCGTTGGGAGGGCGGCCGCGTACCTTATATCAGCAAGTCGAATTGTTGTCCTCCGAACGTAGTACGTACGATTGCACAGATCAGCAATTATATGTACAGCACCGGTAAGGATGGTTTGTATATTAACATGTATGGTGGAAATAACCTGCAAACCGTATTACCCGATGGCAGTAAACTGGCACTACAACAGGTGAGTAATTATCCCTGGGACGGCGCTGTATCGCTATTGATAACCGAAGCTCCCGCTACAACTTTACCCGTTCATCTGCGCATTCCGGGCTGGTGCAACAAAGCTTCAGTAAAAGTAAACGGCAAGCTGGTTAACGGTGCTATCAATGGCGGACAATACTTTACTTTAAATCAAAAATGGAAAAAGGGAGATCAAATCGAACTGGTATTGGACATGCCGGCTACTTTGATCGAATCTAACCCAATGGTAGAAGAGACGCGTAACCAGGTGGCTGTAAAAAGAGGGCCTGTCGTTTATTGTATTGAATCTCCTGATATGCCATCGCTAAAAGTTTTCAATATAGCGATACCATACAATATACAGCTGAAGCCGGTACCGACAACTATTGCCAATGGCAATATGATGGCCCTTACCGGTGAAGCCAGGCTGTTGAACACCGGTGACTGGACGAGAACCCTTTATAAAGAAGTAAGCAAAAAACAGACACCGGTAAACATTAAATTAATCCCTTACTATGCATGGGCAAATCGCGGTGAAACGGATATGAGTGTATGGATGCCGTTGGTTCGATAAAAGTTTCGATATGAAGATGCTTATCTCCGCTTATTTTATAATATTAGCCTCAGTAGCTGTTTATGGACAGGAGCATGGAAATAAAAAATCCTTTAAAAGAACTGAACCGGGAAAAGAAGCTCCGTTTAATGTTCGTATGATTGTGGATCTTCCGTATGTTATTGATTTCCCGGTAGACAGTAATCTACAAACTGATATTGGGAAGAAATATGACAGCATCTTGGCAAAACATCCGCAGCTGGATAAGGATTTTGATTTTCGGTTTTTATTAAAACAGTATTATCTCCAGGCAAATTTTGATAATGTATTTGTACTTACCTTAAAGAACAATAACTGGAAGGCACAGTATTTTACCACAGAGGTTAAACCTACAGCTGATAACAAAAGCTTTGATATTAAATTCGTAGAACAGTTGGACTTAGATCAGTCCGGTATAGATCAGTTATGGGAGTTGCTGGCTCAAAATAACCTATTAAACCTACCCAATCAGCGTAACATTGAGGAGAAAATGGTGGAGTACGTGATCGATAGTTCCGATTTTCAGATCAGCCAGAAAAGAATGTATATCGGCGACGGTGTTTTATATGAATTTGATCTTCAAAAGCCTGGGAAACAAAGACATTATTGGTATGCAGACCCCCTGACGTATTTTAAAAAATATCCGCATATCAAAGAACTGGCACAGGCGGTAGTGAATATTACATTAATAAGGAAATTTTTAAAACAGCCTATGAGGTCGTTTTAAACAACCAAGCAAATAATTATGGAAAGAGTATTCGGAACGTATTATATAGAAACGCCTTATGATCCTGAAAGGGCTGCCGCCGTATTGGCGGGAGAACAGTCCTCGGGAACTTTTGTGGCGGTGCCGGGGGAAACAGAAGAGCTGAAGCAACGCTTTGCAGCCAGGGTAGAGGAAGTGGTGTTATTGGAAACGGTTGATCAGCCGGCTATTCCCGGTGCCATTAGCAGTACGGGAAAATATCACAGGGCAAAGGTCAGGGTATCCTGGAGCATTGAAAATTTCGGTTATAACCTGCCCGTAATGGTATCTACGCTGCAAGGCAACCTGTATGAGATCACGCAATTTACCGGTTTGAAATTGATGGATATTGAATTGCCTGCTTCTTTCGGGCAGCAGTTTAAGGGGCCTGAATTTGGCATCGCAGGTTGCAGGCTATTAACCGGGGTAGCTGAAAGACCATTGATTGGCACCATCATCAAGCCTTCCATAGGCCTTACTGTGGAGGATACCGCGGCTATGGTGCAGACACTGGCTGAAGCCGGTATCGATTTCATAAAGGATGACGAGTTGTTGTCTTCTTCAGCTAATTCGCGTTTCGAAGACAGGGTAGCCGGTATTATGAAAGTGATCAACACCCACGCTGATAAAACCGGTAAAAAGATAATGTATGCTTTTAACCTGAGCGGGGAGATGGATGAAATGTTATCGCGTTATGAAACGATTGTTAAGCATGGGGGCACCTGTGCTATGATCAGCATTAATAGTGTAGGCCTGAGTGCTGTTAAAAAGATATGCGATCAGCGTCAGCTGGCCATACATGCGCATAGAAACGGGTGGGGCATGCTCACCAGGCATCCTTTATTGGGTATTGATTTCAGGGCTTATCAAAAAATATGGAGATTGGCAGGTGTAGACCAATTGCATGTAAACGGCATACAGAATAAATTCTGGGAAACGGATGATAGCGTAGTCAATTCTATTGAAGCTTGTCTGACCCCATTATTCGATCAAAAAAATGTTATTCCCGTCGTCTCTTCGGGGCAATGGGGTGGTCAGGCTTTTGAAACCTGGCGTCGCACACAAACCCAGGATCTTTTATATATGGCCGGTGGAGGCATTATGGCGCATCCCATGGGCGCCGCTGCCGGGGTAGCAGCTTTGCAACAAGCCTGGACCGCCGCGGTGGAGGGACTGACATTGAAAGATGCAGCCGCTACCTACCCTGAATTTGCAAAAAGTGTTGAGAAATTTGGTAAACGATA
>JBCNOR010000033.1:0-17025 GCA_039593785.1 Niabella sp.
GGCAATTAAATCGGCAATCCCCCCTACGCCACCGCCATCGGCCCATTTTAAACCAGTTATAATGACACTATTGGGGCCTGTAGTAGTTAATGTCACATTGCCAGAAGCCATATTGCCGCTTAACGCATCATTTAGTGGCGCACCAGGGGCGGAATAACGCTGAACAAAACCTGACACGAAAGTATACACCCCATCCCACCTGTTTTTAGGAGCGACTCTTACAATTATTTGCCCGAAACTGCCGCTAATAGTTTCTCCTGAAGCGCCGGTAATTTGAAGTGGCAATGCATAAACGCCACTTGCGCTTATCTGGTCAACTTTTATAGGGATCAACAATTTTGTATTTTTTGTACCCTGCTTAATGGTTACTGATGAGGGTAACGAGTATGTATTACTGGGTAATAGATTATTCGGAACAAATGTCGAGCTCGCCTTGGCGGCATTATAGTTGGCAAGTAACTGTGCGTTGATGCCAATGTTAACCACCACGTCCTTGGGCGCGGCCTGGTAGCCTGCATAATTAATAGTAAGCTCTACAGTATCCAATGGTGAAATGGGATAGCTCAGAGAATATACCCTGAAAGAATCTGCTGCGGCATGTACAAGCGCTCCTGGGCTGGCAAACTCAACTACACTGGGCACTTGATCAGGGTCTAACACCTGGTCTCTTTCCTTCAGACATGATTGAAGTACTAAAACAGAAAGCAGTACTATTAAAAAATTTATTCTTTTCATTCGTTTATTTTTTATTGCTTTTAATGGCCGAATGCCCGCCTGACCGGACGGACAGGGAACGCCTTAATCTAGATTAACCTGTGAGTGAAAAATTCTATGTGTCGTTTCATTTTTATACTATTTATTTGGCCCAGAAAATCTTATCTGCCAATACATTCATACCTCCGTTGGGTGCGGTTCCCTTTTGCGCATTCACATTATCTGCATTGTACGAGAACTCCCTCGCAGGATATTGCAACCTGGTGGGTAGCACAGTGCTTTGTGTAGATTTAAAACTACGATACCTGTCAGCGCTGGAGGGGTCTGACACAGGATATAAGGTTCTGCGGTATTCATTCCACGATTCATCGCCTTTTATCATATTATGAGCAATATACTTTTGTGTAATAATGGCTTCTAATTTTTCTTCATCAGTAACCGCCAGGTCGAAATTCACCAACCGATTTGTCAAATTATCTGATAAATAAATGGCAACTTCTTTTTGCGGGTTAATTTGAATATACCTGCCATTAACAGCGGTTGCTGCTATTTGACCGGTTGTGGTATCCACAAATTTAGAGGATATACCTCCTGATTCATCTTTGTTTAAGTACCTAAACGACTCCAATATACCATTATTAAAGGCCTCTTTAGCCGTACCAGAAGCTATCAATCCTTTTAATATACCCTCAGCCTGAAGAAAATAGCTTTCAGCAGCCAGCATTACGGGTTGTGGCGCTGCAGGGCCTTTAAATATGCCGAGTGCGGCATAATTGGTGGCCGAAGGCGTAGCTGCTAAAGATAAGTACCAATCATTTGGCGCTTTTACAACGGCGGCGGTACTGCTGCCCGGATCAACCCCCAATTGGTTCAGCCCGGGTGGATTAGCCCTGTACACCAGTCGTCTCCGGAATTTATCATTAATTTTTGTGCCGTCATAAAATCCCCACATATAATAAGTAGGCACGCGTTGTTGCAGGCCCCCGCCCTGTGCGGTACCTGCGGCATTGTAAACACGGCCCCAGGTAGGATTGGTTTTACCATCTACATTGGTAAAACCGGGTTGCACCATTGCATCCGCAGCTAAAAAGCCATCGGCGGTAAATGTTTTATTTGCAATAGACACTTTATTTCCCCCCCTTAAAATGATCCTCAATTTAACGGTATTGGCCAATTGCTTCCATCTTGTCATATCTCCGCCAAACAGGGGATCCGTTGCATTATTTAATGCTAAAGCCGTGGAGGTGGCCTTACCAAAATCACTGATAGCTTCGTCTATTAATGCAGCAATACTTTTGTAAATATCAGGACCATTATCGTATTCTGCCGTTAGGTTTTCAAGTCCCTTATTAGCTTCGGTGTAGGGCACATTATTATACGCATCTACCAAAGCCTGAAAATGTATTGCCCTTATAATTTTCGCCGCAGCGCCATAGTTTAAATAGCTGGGATCTACATTAGCTTTAGCTATTATTGTATTTAAATCCTGGATATTATCATACAAATCCCACCAGCCCGCATAATCTCCGGGGCCATAATTGTACGTGATCAGCGAGCCGAAGCCTGATACCCCGCCCGGGTTAGAAACACTACCGCCAATCTCTCCCCCATATACATCAGCCAGTGTCATCGTTCTCGACCAGGCAACTATTGTTTTCGGTAATAAAAACATTTCGTCAATACTACCTGTAGGGTCGTTAGGATTTTTGTTTATGTCCAGATATTTTTTGCAGGAGGTTATAAACACCAACACTCCTAATATCATCACCAGTTTATATATTCTCTTCATAATTCAGCTGATTAAAATTTTAAGGTAAAAGTAACTCCGTAGAACCTGGAAGGAGGGGTTTGATTTAGCGAAGTAAGACCTATATAATTACCGGTATTATCACTATACTCCGGATCTGTAGCATAAATATTATCCTTAGGTACCAATATTACCAGGTTTCTTCCGTATATATTAACCGATGCACCTTTAATTGCCTTCAAATTCTGAAATAAACGATCGGGCAATGAATAGGATAGCGAAACTTCCCGTAGCTTCCAAAAGTCGCCGGAAATAACGTAGTTTTCATTAATTCCTCTTCTCGGAGTAGCCTGGGTCCAGTAACCGCTACCACCACTATTACCATCTACAACCGTGATGCTTGTATTATCTACATATTTCCCCGTAACCGGATCTTTATAAACAGAGTTAGGGAATACAAAACGCTCCCTGTCAAATAAGGCTGTATTATAGCCGGCACCAGAAAAATCATATGATGTTCCGGCTCCTGCATAAATAATATAACCGCCCCTGTACTCTGTCAACACTCTCAAATTTAGCCCCTTATAAAAGGCATCCAAATTGATTCCCATTCTATGCAGAGGCTGGGTATTTCCTAAGTACTTGATGTTATTATCTGTTGAGGGTAAACCGGTATACCTGTCTACAATGACCTTACCCGTTGCTGAATCGCGCAAATGAGTTGTGCCAAAATAAGAAGGGAAAGGCTTACCATTAGCTGCGTATAATCCATTTAATAATTGTATCCGTGAAATGTCTTTTATACCCAGATCCACTACCTTGTTATCATTATATGTATAGTTTGCGCCAATTGCAATAGCCAGCTCTTCCCTGTCAATAACTTTTACATTCAGGCTCGCTTCCACCCCTGTTCCTCTTGTTAATCCAACATTGGTCAACAAACTATAAAATCCGGAAGATTGGGATATTTGCACAGGTAATGTCTGGTTTTTAGTTTCATTCACATAATAAGTGAAATCGCCGGTTACTCTTCTATAGAGATCAAATTCAAACCCAAGTTCTTTACCCAATGTGAATTCAGGTTTTAGTCCCTTTTGAACCAACTGGTTGCCTATTGTGTAAGCCACCACGCCCCCATAGGGGTAGCCACTTGCCTGCCCAAACGAAGGTTCAGTACTATATGGCCCCAGGTTTACATTCCCCGTGTTGGCTATTGAAGCCCTGATTTTTAGAAACTTAATTGCATTGCTATTTTTTAAAGCCGGGATAACATCTGAAGCAACAAAAGATAAATCGGCCGAAGGATAATAAAATACATTAAATCCCGGATCAAGAATGGAAACGTGATCCCTCCGGCCAGTTAGGTGTAAGGTTGTACCATATTTTTTATTAGTAAAATAGGCCTCGGCATACACACCAATAGTTCTCGACTGCCTAATGCTCTCGTCTGCAGAAGGTACAGTGGTAAGATTTCCCAGGTTAAAAACATCCGGCAATCCTAAACCTGAGATACTTGCATTCAGGTCTTTTCGGTCATCCTGAATCAATTGCGCTCCAATATTTAACTTGAAATCCCAGTTCGCTACATTCGTTTTCTTAAACATGGCCTGTATATCGCTTACCAGGGAATTCGTATAAAACATTGACTCTCCAACACCACCTAAAATATCCGACTTTTTATAGCTACCATGGGTGTTTGCCTTTGCATAAGCGTTATAAAGGTATTTATTCGACCAGGATTTAGACGAATAATTCCTTGAAGTCATACCAACTTTTCCAACAAGGTCAACCCATTTATATGGCGCCCATTTTAAAGATAAGTTGCCCACTAAATATTCATTTCTGGAAGAGCTTCTATAGTTGTCCTTCATAAAATATGGGTTATTATAGTAAGCGTTGTAGTAATAATTAGGCATCGAAAAAGAATCTACCTGCCAATTTTTATACCGGGTAATAGGAACCTGTCCCGGTGAATTTAATATCAGATCATACATCGTATTAGTTACAGTAGATTGCCTTGTGTAGTTTTGAGTATATCGTACACCGTAGTCAAAATCAAAATTATCCAATACTTTTTGAGAACCACCAACACTAACTGTCGAACGTTTATAGCTATCACCTTCAATTACGCCCTTATTAGAAACAAACTGACCCGAGAAATAAATTCTTCCTTTACCGGTTGGGCTGGATATTGAAAAGTCCGTCTGCGAAGAAGTTTCAGGCTTGAAAAACTTCAATTTTCCTTCGTCTTCATTAAAAGCATATTTTACCTGCTGAATTGTACCACCGGGTAATGGATAATCCCCTAAGTTTACCATAGATCCGTCATATTCAGGACCATATTGTTGATTTTCTACAGGGTCGTATACTTTAAAATAACCGTTAGAACCCGATCCGAATCGCTTTTGTAATTTAGGATAAAAACTAACCGACGATCTTGTAAAAGTTTGAGAAAGAACGAAACTAGGTTTTCCCCCAACCACACCTTTTTTGGTGGTTACAATTAATGCACCATTCGACGCCCTGGATCCATATAACGCCGCAGCTGAAGCCCCATTTAAAACAGTAATATTGTCAACATCGTTAGGATTTAAATTACCCAGCATTTCATTGGGTACAATTACGTTATCTAATACTATTAAAGCCTGGTTATTCCCGGTAATTGAACGATATCCTCTAAGCACAACGCTCACATTGGGATTTACCCCACTTCCCGTTATGTTAATTTGCAAACCAGGCACTTTTCCAGACAACGCTGTGGCTACATTGGTAGGTGCGGCCTGTACCAGCCTATCGGATGATACAGTTGTAGCAGAATACCCGGCAATTTTTCTATTAACCTTCTGTCCCGTTGCGGTTACTATTACCTCTTCAATAACCTGTGCTTCTCCTTTTTGAAGTACAACATTTAAAGTAGTTTGAATAGCAGCCACCTCTTTGCTGGCATAGCCTGTTGCCGAAACCACTAAAGTTGCGCGGGGACCTGCCTGAATGGAAAAGTTTCCATCGGCGTCGGCAGAAACACCTGTACTTGTTCCCTTAATTGCAATAGATGCAAAAGGTATCGGAGCTGCAGCCTCATCAACCACCGTTCCGGTAACCGTCCTGGTTTGAGAAATAGCCAGAAACGAAAATCCCATAAACATTGCTAAAAGCAATAGAATTTTTCTCATGTAAAACTTTTTGTATTTAAAAAATAAAGCAGCTAAATGATCCTGGAGGTTGGTTGCAGGTACTTTTAGCACTGAGACTAAATTATAATTTTTTTAACAATAAGTTCGCTTTTTTTTAATACAAATTTTAAAAAGTAATAAAATAAATTTAAAAAGTATTGCGATTTCTTCCTTTATATATATAAATAAAAAATAATTCGAAAGAGGAATTGATCACGATCAACGAAATTTTGATCTTTACACTACCCAACAAATTTTAGTACCTCTTAAAAAATTGATGCATCTTTGCAAAATGCAATTACTGGATGGAAAAAAGACGGCCAAAGCTATATTGAATACCGTTAAAATAGATGTAGCGCAGCGGGCTGCGACAGGTAAAAAAATTCCGCACCTGGCGGCAATATTAGTGGGTACAAATGGCGCCAGCCAAACTTACGTCAACTCAAAGGTTAAAGCCTGTAACGAAATCGGCTTTATTTCTACACTAATAGAATACGAAGAGGAAATAAGTGAAATGAAGCTGCTGGATAAGATCCAGGAGCTGAACGAGGATATGTCTGTGGATGGTATATTGGTTCAATTGCCTTTACCTGCTCATATTTCAGAAAGAAAAGTAATTGAGGCTATAGCGGCCAGCAAAGACGTGGATGGCTTCCATCCCGAAAACATAGGGCGTATGATCATGGGCGAAGCCGAAGCTTTTATCCCCGCTACTCCTTATGGTATTATGCTGCTGCTGGAACATAATAATATTCCGACCAAAGGCAAACACGCCGTGGTGCTGGGACGCAGTAATATAGTGGGTCGTCCTATGAGTATATTATTAAGCAATAATACCAACCCGGGCAATTGCACGGTTACTGTTTGTCATTCCAGAACCGAGAACCTGAATGAAATATGTAGCCAGGCGGATATTATTGTCGCAGCAATCGGTCAACCCGAGTTTTTAAAAGCTGAAATGGTTAAAGAAGGCGCTGTGGTGATAGATGTAGGTATTACCCGCCTGGAAGACGCGTCAAAAAAATCGGGCTATAGATTGGTAGGTGATGTTGATTTTGAACAGGTGGCTCCTAAATGTTCTTTTATAACCCCGGTTCCGGGCGGTGTGGGTCCTATGACTATTGCGGCACTGATGAAGAATACATATAAATCTTGCGTGGATAGGGATTAGGAGAAGGCTGGTCTCTGGATGATGGATACTTGATATCAGATACTGGATACTGGGAATTAGATAGAGGTTACTGGATGCTGGATATTTGATACTGGATACTGAGTGGGATACTAGATTAGATAATATTTTTATTAATAATTAAAAATCTATCCTATGAGTTACCGAAAATTAGAAGTCTGGCAAGTATCCAGAGAAATTGTTATCGAAGTCCACAAAATGTCGCTCCAACTTCCCAAATTCGAACTGTTTGAAGAAGGGCAGCAAATCAGACGTTCCAGCAAGTCTGTAAAATCAACTATTGTTGAAGGTTATGGCAGAAGAAGATATAAAAATGAGTTTATTAAGTTTCTGGTTTATGCACAGGCATCGAATGATGAAACAATCGATCATCTTGAAACCTTGTTTGAAACAGGGTCTTTTAGCGATGAAAGAACCTTTATATCACTTAAAGAAAAAATTGATTTATTAGGCAGAAAGCTTAACAGGTTTATACAAGCCATAGAAGAAGGACATGTAAGCGTGAAGTAAATACAGATGCCGGATACCGGATCATCATCAAACGTCAAACATCTGGTATCTGGCATCTAGTACCAACTATCAAACATCAAGTTATCAAGCATCAAACATTCAATATCGACCAACAAGTATCATCCTTCCCCGTCATGGAGCATTTCTATACCATACAGGGAGAAGGCTTCCACCAGGGCCGCGCGGCTTACTTTGTAAGACTGGGTGGCTGTGACGTGGGATGCGTTTGGTGTGATGTGAAAGATAGCTGGCCATTGGACGGGCATCCGGTTATGCCGCTTGACGCGATCGTAAGCACTATTAAAGCATCTAATACGCCGCTGGCAGTGATTACGGGCGGCGAACCTCTCATGCACAACCTGGATGAGCTCACGGCAGCTATTCAAAAAGAAGGCATCGCTACCAATATCGAAACTTCAGGTTCCTCACCGCTGAGCGGCAGCTGGGACTGGATCTGCCTTTCACCCAAAAAATTCAAAGCTCCGCTACCGGAGATCCTTCCCGTGGCCAACGAGCTGAAGATCATCGTATATAACAAGTCTGATTTTGCCTGGGGCGAAAGCTTCGCAGCCCGGGTTTCCGCCAACTGCAAATTATACCTGCAACCAGAATGGAGCAAGGCAGATGCCATGACTCCTCTTATCGTTGAGTACATTAAACAAAATCCTAAATGGGAACTCAGCCTGCAGATACATAAGTATATTAATGTACCGTAGATAAGTTAAAAAGGTTCTTATACAATAAATTCTCAACTTTCATTACTTACGATTATAATCAAAACAAAGCACCCCTTATAGAAATAAACGGTGCACTCTCGAAAACTATCTGCTTAAGGAAAACTATACTAATTTTTGGCGGGCCTGCTCTCAAAAAACCAACCACCCGAGCGAGAGGAAAAAGCCAGAGAAGCCCGATTGCTTTTGTAAAACAAAAATACTCCAGTACTCCTTCATTCATTTTCGAAATCGGGAAAAACTGTTTACGAGATCGGGAAATAATAAAGTCATTCCAATTAAAAAGACCATTGCGCTTAACACACAATGGTCTTTTTAAACCGGGCTGCAATAAATTGTATCTATGGCAAAAAGATAGACGCCTGAATTACCGGTCTGTAGGGAGCCCTGCTGTAATACCTGCCGGGATAAGGACGGGCATACACGGTTCTCCTGCTATAGCGGGCCGGGTAATAATAATGTCGCACCGGCTCGGCATACCTCACGTTCCTGTACCGGTGGTGCTTATGACCGCCATAATGATGTGGATGGCCCCTATGATGGTAGCCATGCCTCGCATACATTTTTTTTCCTTTGTAATAATGCTTTTGTGCGTCGGCGTTTGTAATACCTAATAAAAGAAATACCAGCGCTAAAATTGTAATTCTCGCTTTCATTGTTTAGTGGATTTGCTGGTAAGACTTATAAGAAACGACTACAGTTGTTAACAAAATAATAAAAAGGCATCAGGACTGAAGCGTTTGCGCAATACGGGCAATATTAAGGCTCCGCGCAGATGCATCAAAGATCTCTTTATAAACCCCATCGCGTTTTACAAGGTCTTCATGCTTACCACTTTCTACCAATCTTCCCTGCTTTAAAACATAAATGATATCCGCGTCTACGATCTGGGAAATAGAGTGCGAAATAATTACTACTGTCCTGTTTTGCTTAATCGCATCCAGGCTGTTCTTGATTTGCTCCGTTGCAATAGCATCCAGGCTGGCAGTTGGCTCATCCAGGAATATAATAGGAGGATCTTTCAGAAATAACCGTGCAATGGCTATGCGTTGCTGCTGACCTCCGCTTAATAATTGTGCATCGCTCTGATATTGCATTGGTAGTTCCATAATCTGATCATGCAGGTAAGCTTTTCGTGCCGCAGTTATAATTTCTTCATTGGTGGCCTTTATTTTTCCATACCGGATATTGTCTTCAATCGTTCCTTTAAAAATATGATTCTTTTGAAGTACCAGCCCTATTTCACTACGCAGCGAAGCATTTTCATATTCGTTAAGGTTAACCCCGTCCAATAATATGGCTCCGCTATCGGGCTCATAAAATTTGTTCAGCAGGTTGAGTATCGTGCTCTTGCCCGCACCGCTTAGGCCTACCAACGCGGTGGTCTTTCCTCTTTCAATTTTAAGGCTTATATCATGCAAAGCTTTGGTTCCATTCGGGTAGGTGAAGTTTACCTCTTTCATCTCAAAAGTGCCTTCGGCTTCGGTAACCGCATGTGTTCCCGTTTGCTCAATTTCCTCATCATCTTCAATGATCTGGAAAAAAGCTTCTGCATATATAAAGGCATCGTTTACCTCGTCATAAATGCGGTGCAACTGCCTTATAGGCGCCGATACGTTGTTAAACAACATAATATGCAGCATTATAGCGCCGATGCTGATCTGGTGGTTTAATACCAGGTAAGCCGTTAAAATGATGATCAGTACCACGCCGATCTGCTCAATAAAAGATTTAACCCCGTCATAGGTAAAGTTGGTACGCCGGGTATACAGCTGGTCGTCGGTGAGTTGTTGCTGAATGACCAACTGCTTCTTCTCTTCCACATCTTCCCTTACAAAGCTTTTGATCACTGTCATAGAGTCGATAATATTGAGCAGGCCGTTACTTTTATTTTCCCGGCCTCCGCGCAATTGCCTTCTTACTCCCTGCAGCTTTTTGGCCTGCCGGGCGCTTACATAAAAATAAGCGGGCAGGATGGTGATGGCTATCAGGCCTACATAAACATTGGCCATAAACATAATCACCAAGGCCAGGATGGCGTTGCAAAACAGCGGTAAAATATCTATAAAGAAATTCTGAACCAGCCTCGTTAGGCTCTCAACGCCCCTGTCTATGCGTGTTTGCAGCTTGCCCGATTGGTTTTCAGGCGCCGCAAAAAATCCCATATGATAAGTTAGTATCCGCCTTATTGCTTTTTGTGCAAGGCTATTACTTACATTAATGCGGATCTTTTCGCCATAAAACTTTTGGCCAAACTGGATAAAAATATTGACGATCTCTTTGGTGAAAAGAATGATCGAAATAATGGTCAGCAACCTGAGCCCTTCTTTCATCGGGTCAGGCAATTGTATTAAAGCATCTACATGATCAACGGTATATTTTAAAACAAGCGGATTTACCTGAGCAGCCAGCGAACCGATCAATGTAAGTGCCAATGTACCGAAGATCATGGTACGATAGGGCTTTACAAAAGGCCATAGCTGCCTGACGATACTTACCAGGTTTAATGTTTTAGAGAAAGGTTTCGCCATTCTTTAAATAAGGATTAGGTATATAATGTTGGTTAGACGAGATTCCCGATAAAAACTTTTATACTCAATACAACCCTTTATTAAAAGCCGCTGCATGTTATGTTATCCCGGCAATAGCTGGTGAACCGGTATCAACTCTATTTCTTTACCATTCTCATAATAAACCTGACTGCTTTCATGTTATAATACTTCCTTTTTTAGCTTCAGAAAACGAAGCAAATTTGTTTGATAGCAACAAACACTTTCATTTAGCAGTAAACAACAAAATAAAAAAGGTCTAAAGCCTGTTAAAACCTTAAACCTCAAATCTTGAACCTTAATCTGACATCTTATAATCTTTCTATGATACCGGCAATGCCCTGTCCCCCACCCACACAAGCCGTCACCATACCATACTTCTTGTTTAATCTTTTCAGATCACCCAATACCTGGATAGTCAACTTTGTACCGGTACAACCCAGCGGGTGGCCCAATGCTATGGCGCCCCCATTAATATTTACCTTTTCCGGATCCAGGCTAGCTTCCTGTATCACCGCCAGGGCCTGCGATGCAAATGCCTCATTCAATTCTATCAAATCAATGTCCCCGAGGTTCTTACCTGCCTGCTGCAAAGCCTTAGGTATAGCAGCCACAGGACCTATTCCCATAATGCGTGGATCAACCCCGGCAACAGCGGAAGATACCAATCTGCCAATGGGCTGCAGCTGTAACTCGTTCATCAGTTTCTCGCTCATCACTACCACAAAAGCAGCGCCATCACTGGTTTGTGAAGCGTTGCCCGCCGTTACGGTGCCCCCGGCAGCAAACACCGGTTTCAGCTTATTCAACGCTTCCAAAGAGGTATCGGCTCTAGGCCCCTCATCTGTATCCACTACAAAATTTCTTTTCTGTTTTTTACCTTTCTCATCAAGGTACACCTCCTCAACATTGATGGGCAAAATACCGTCCTTAAAATAACCCTGGGTAATAGCTTCAATAGCTTTCCGGTGAGAGTTGTAACTAAACTCATCCTGCGCCTGCCGGCTTATATTAAAATCTTTAGCAACAGCCTCTGCTGTTAAGCCCATATTCAGGTAATAATCGGGCGCGTCACTGGCTATAGAATAAGAGGGCACTGTTTTCCATCCGGAAGCCGGCACCAGGCTCATGCTTTCAGTACCACCCGCAATAATACAATCGGCCATGCCGCTCCGGATCTTGGCGCTGGCTATCGCAATGGTTTCCAAACCCGATGCACAATAACGATTCACAGTCATACCAGGTGTATCAATTCCAAGAGCCCGTGCCGCAATGATCCGGCCTACCTGTAGCCCCTGCTCGGCTTCAGGTACCGCATTTCCTACAATCACATCGTCTACCCTGCCCGGCTCCAACTGTGGAATGCTGCTCATTAGTCCCTTGATCACCTCAATAGCCAGGTCATCGGGGCGATAAAAACGGAATCCTCCTCTTTTTGCTTTTCCAACTGCCGTTCTGTACCCGGCAACAATATATGCTTCCATGGCAAACTATTTGAATTGAATAATTAGTTGCATAAACAACTTTATTACTCAAATTTAAGTATTTCCGGTCATTCTAAAATACAGCTCCGGCGATATTACCGGGTAGACAACTGTAATAATGATGCTGATCAATACAATTATGGCCTATATTCTTTATCGCATTAAAGGAGAAACCTTAGCGCAATATTCAGAATACTTATTTTTGCACCCAATGTATTCATTACTGCGCAAATTGTACTTTATGTTCCCGGCAGAGCAGGCCCATTATATGGCTATGAACCAGCTAAGCCTGCTTACAGCGTCCAAAGCTGGGAAAAAACTGGTGAGCGCTATAGCTGCACCAGCGGCGGATAACCATCTTGAGACCCGGTTTTTAAATATGACTTTTAAAAACCCTGTTGGCCTGGGTGCCGGATTTGATAAAAATGCCCGCTACCTGAATGAGCTGGAAGCACTGGGATTTGGCTTTGTTGAAATAGGGACCGTTACGCCACTGGCCCAGGACGGCAATCCACAGCCGAGACTTTTCCGGCTACCGCAGGATAAGGCACTGATCAACCGCATGGGTTTCAACAATGAAGGCGCTGATATTATTGCAGAGCGATTGAAAAAGTGGAGAGAGCGAAAAGCAAAAAGCGCGGACAAGCAACCTTTGATCATTGGTGGCAATATTGGTAAAAACAAGGTTACCCCCAATGAAGATGCCTGGAAGGATTATGCCACCTGCTTTAATAAGCTGCATCATTATGTAGACTATTTTGTGGTGAATGTAAGCAGCCCTAATACGCCCGGTTTACGGGAGCTGCAGGAAAAAGAGTCACTGCGTAAGATCATCTGGAACCTGGCTATGATCAATAATGGTAAAGCAGTGGCTAAGCCTATATTACTGAAGATAGCTCCCGACCTCACGCAATCTCAGATTGATGATGTCATAGACCTGGCCTCGGAAGTAAAATTAGATGGCCTGGTTATCAGCAATACTACCATTGACCGCAATGGATTAAATACGCCGGTTGCCGAACAGGAGAAAATAGGCGCCGGTGGATTGAGTGGCAAGCCGGTACGGGCAAAAAGCACGGGTATTATTGAGTATGTGCATCAGCAAACAGGGGGAAGCATTCCTATTATTGGCTCAGGGGGTATTTTTACGGGGGTTGATGCCCGTGAAAAAATGGCTGCCGGCGCGTCGTTAGTGCAGGTATGGACCGGTTTTATTTACCAGGGTCCCGATATTGTAAAACAAATCTGTAAATCCTTATAATATATAAAATGGATCTTCTATTCATTTCCGGTGCGGAGCTTTTTACATTCGAATCGTTGCTTAGCTTTTTAATACTGGTAGTACTGGAAGTAGTGCTGGGTATAGATAATGTTATTTTTGTGAGCATTATTTTAAACCGGCTCCCGGCCAACCTGCAAAAGAAAGCCAGGCATACCTGGATGTTTACGGGTATATTGAGCCGCTGCCTTTTGCTGGCGGGGTTAAGCTGGCTGCTGGCTCAAAAAGGCAAACACCTTATTCCTGAGTCCTGGTTTGGTAAGGGATTTGACCTGGCAAGCATTGTGATGCTGGTGGGCGGTTTGTTCCTTATTTATAAATCAGTAAAAGAAATACATCATAAGCTGGAAGGTGAGGACCCGTCGGCCCAGACACAAAATCAAAAAAAGCTAAGCTTTGGACAAGCCATTGCACAGATATTGGTAATTGATGCCGTTTTTTCTTTTGACAGTGTCATTACTGCCGGTGGTACGGCTAAGCACCTCGAGATCATGGTAGCTGCGGTTATCGTAGCGATGATCGTGATGTTTACCTTCAGCCCTAAAATTGCTGCCTTTATCGAAAAGCATCCTACTTTAAAAATGCTGGCCTTATCCTTCCTGGTTATGATAGGGGTTAGCCTTATTGTTGAGGGTTGGAACTCTGATATGGCGCATGAGCTGCATCTTAAAAACTACATATATTTTGCAATGGCATTTTCGTTTATCGTGGAGCTACTTAATATGGTAATGCGGAAACGGGCCACCAGAGTAGTGAAGTTAAACGCTCCGTCTTTAGAAGCTGAAAAACCGTTTCAACAATCCGAAGAGCATTAAGCGGTATGCATCAGCTTTTTGAACATACCAACGAAGACCAGCGTAACTGGATAGAAGCCTTATTTGACCACGCTACTATAGGAATAGTGGTGACCAACCGAAAGGGGCTGATCATCAATTTTAATAAGCAGGCTGAGCGTGATTTTGGTTATTCAAAGGCAGAAGTTATTCATCAGCCGCTTGAAATACTGTTGCCACCGGCTATAAAATCCAGGCATGAAGATTACAGAGAGGGGTATTATGAGCATCCTACGCCCCGCTCTATGGGTCATGGCAGAGACCTGTATGCACAGCGAAAAGATGGCAGCGTATTCCCTGTAGAAGTAAGTTTAAGCAGCTATACCGTAAATAACGAGCTTTTTGTAATTGCGTTTGTCATCAATATAACGGTTCGAAAGCACCAGGAGGAAATTGTACTCAGGCAAAAGGAAGAGCTGGAGCAGGTCACCAAAGAAATTACGCAACTCAATGTATCGCTTGAAAAAAAGATCGATGATCGAACCAAAATGTTGCGGGAAACCCTTACGGCCCTTGAACAATCGAAGCTGGAGTTAAGCGAAGCTTTAAAAACCGAAAAGGACCTGGGGGAAATGAAATCCAAGTTCGTATCGATGGCCTCGCACGAATTTAAAACGCCGCTCAGCACCATCCTGTCTTCATCGTTTTTATTGGAGAAGTATAATGACCTTGATGAACCTGGTAAAAGAACCAAACATATCAATCGTATTAAGCATGCGGTTAATGATATGAAGATGATACTGGATGACTTTTTATCACTGGATAAACTGGATGAGGGCATTGTACAGGCAAAACCTGAAACGTTCAGTGCTGAAGCCTGTTTTGAAGCCCTTAATGATGTGGTGCATGAAATGTCGGTACATTGTAAACCCGGCCAGCAGATCCTGACTGATTTCAAAGGTGACACCCCGGTAGTGATCGATGAAAGACTGCTGAAGAACATATCCGTTAACCTGCTCTCCAACGCTATTAAGTTTTCTCCTGAAAACAGTCCCATTGAGTTGCTGTGCCATACCTCCCCAGACGAGTTGCTGCTTTCTATAAAAGACAGCGGAATTGGTATCTCTGAAGAAGACCAGGCACATTTATTTGAAAGATTCTTCCGCGCTAAAAATGCGGTAAATATACAGGGCACAGGCCTTGGATTAAATATTGTGCTGCGTTATATAGAGTTAATGAACGGATCGATCGAATTTAAAAGTGAGCTTGAAAAAGGCTCTGTTTTCACCATACATATCCCTCAATAAACCAGGCACAGGATGAAGAAAATTCTTGTTATAGAAGATAACGATGAAGTAAGAGACAATATTGCAGAAATACTGGAGCTATCCGGCTATGAAGTGATTACCGCAGAGAATGGCAAAGTGGGAACCGAAATAGCGATACAGCAGCTTCCGGACCTGATCATCTGCGATATTATGATGCCTGTATTAGACGGTTATGGTGTGGTATACCTGTTGAATCAACATCCCAAAGCCAATAGTATTCCTTTTATTTTTTTAACAGCAAAATCTGAGAAAACAGATTTTAGAAAGGGAATGGAGCTGGGTGCTGATGACTATATCACCAAGCCTTTTGAAGGAATAGAATTATTGAAAGCTGTAGAGATGCGGTTGCATAAGTCTGACGCTGTAAAGCAGCAGCTGGCCCGAGATATCGAAAGTACTGACTCGCTTAACAACTTCCTGGCCAATGTTCAAACAGTAAGCCATGTACCGCTGCTTTCCGAAGAAAGAGAGGTCTACAATTATAAAAAGAAGCAGCAGATTTATGCGGAAGGACAAAGGCCTAAAGCAGTATATTATATTAAATCAGGCAAGGTAAAAACCTTCAAATCGAATGATGACGGTAAAGAGCTCATTACTAACGTGCTGGGTAAAGGAGATTTCCTGGGATATACCTATATACTTGAAAATATAGTGTATAAAGAAAGTGCGGAAGTATTGGAGGACGCAGAAATTATGACGATTCCCAAAGATGATTTCCTGGTATTAATGTCGGCCGATGTACAGGTTACCCGGCAATTCATCAAACTGATCGCGCATAACGTATTGGAGAAGGAAGAAACTTTATTAAATATTGCATATAACTCGCTACGTAAAAAAGTTGCTTACCAGCTAACTGCGATGCTGGAAAAGTTTAAAGCAGAATCTCCAGACACTAAGGAGATCAGGCTATCCAGGGATAACCTCGCCCAGGTTACAGGAATTGCTACTGAATCACTGATCAGAACCTTATCGGATTTTAAAGCAGAAAAACTGATTGATATAAAAGGGGGAAGTATTATTATATTAAACGAAAGCAAATTAAAAAACCTGCCCTACTAAATTTTAGCTCAGGTATTATTAGTGATCTCCTCCCCGGCATTATTTTGTTGCTGAAGTGTCCAGCTATTAGTAAGTAAAGTAGCCACCCATACGTTGCCACTCTTTCTAAATACCTCGGTTCGTAAGCCAAAGCTGGCAAAGCTGTTTCCCAGTTCGGCAACAGTTATATCGCTATGAATATCAATAATGCCTTCTCCTGGCAGATCAACAAACTTATCTTTTACAGGGTTAAGCTTTTTACCCTGACCAGGATTATTATCGTTTCCTATTTTATATAGCTCGATTTTTAAAAAAGGATAGCAGGATGAAAAGTAATTCTTCACATCCTCGGGTCGGGTGCCTTCAGAAATATATAGTTGCATTTTAGCCAAGATAATGTAAAACTAGCTCTTGCTTTTTAGAGGTCTTATGATAAAACTCAATTGAAATTGTGATTCTAATCAATAGTGGCGGCTAACCGACTTACCACTTTCTTAACTGGTTGGG
>JBCNOR010000330.1:0-5990 GCA_039593785.1 Niabella sp.
GTCCTGATAAAGCTATCTGGAACGTTGCTAAAGGACAGCCCCTGGTTATTTCTGAGTTTGGTGGAGAAGCCCTGCTGGGGCAAACCGGTAATGCCGATATAGTAAGTTCCTGGAGCGAAGATTACCAGGCTACTTTATACCGCGATAACCTGGCCATGTTTAAAAACATACCCAACCTCAGGGGTACGGCGCCCTGGATCCTGTTCGACTTCCGGTCGCCTTTCCGTTTTCATCCCACCAACCAGGATGGCTGGAACCGGAAGGGATTGGTTTCTGACCAGGGCATTCGCAAAAAAGCCTGGTACCTGATGAAAGCTTATTACGATAGCATTAAATAAATAAGAATATTGCACATATGAAAAAAGTTATTGCCGGCGCCATCTTCCTTTTAGGATATAGTATGCTTCATGCACAGAAGCCCAATTACGATGAATCGAAGATGCCGCCCTACACTTTACCGGATCCATTGAAAATGGAAAATGGCCAGCCGGTCACCACTACAAAAATGTGGAATGAGAAGCGCCGGCCCGAGATCATACAATTGTTTGAAACCCATGTATACGGTAAAGCGCCGGCCCATCCCAAAGACCTTCATTTTAAAGTATTGAATGAAGATAAGTATGCGGTAGGGAATATGGCCACCCGCAAAGAAATAGCTGTTTATTTCACTAAAGATGAAAAACAGTTTATGACCATTTTAATGTACCTGCCTAATAAGCGCAAGGGAGCCGTGCCCATGTTTTTCGGGTTGAACTTTAAAGGCAACCATTCTGTGAGCGAAGATCCGGGTATTACCCAGTCTGTTATTAGAATGAAACCCGGGCCCGACGGCGTTGAAGGCCGTACCGGTGTCTTTAAAAGAGGGGCAGAAGCTTCGCGCTGGCCTATTGAAATGCTGATAAACAACGGCTATGCGATAGCTACTGTATATCGGGGTGATATAGACCCTGACTATGATGATGGCTATAAAAATGGCGTCCAGCCCTTGTTTTATAAAGAAGGTCAAACACGGCCTGCTCCTGATGAATGGGGCACCCTCGCTGCATGGGCCTGGGGCTTAAGCTGTGCAATGGATTATTTTGTAACCGATGCGGATATTGATAGTGAAAAGATAGCGGTAGTAGGCCATTCGCGTCATGGAAAAACGGCATTGTGGGCGGCGGCTATTGATCCTCGTTTTGCTATGGCTATATCTAATGATTCAGGTTGTGGTGGTGCTGCGCTGACCAAACGCATTTATGGTGAAACGGTTAGTATTGTTAATAAGCTTTTCCCACATTGGTTTTGCGATAATTTCAAAAAGTATAACGATAAGGAAGAACTGCTGCCGGTAGATCAGCACCAGCTAATCGCTTTAATGGCGCCACGTCCTGTGTATATCGCCAGTGCGGTAGATGATAAATGGGCGGATCCTAAAGGAGAGTTTTTATCGGGTGTGCATGCAGAACCGGTTTACAAATTATTCGGGTTGGATGGCTTAAATACCAGCGAAATGCCGCCGGTTGATCAGCCGGTAAGAACAGGTGCTATAGGCTATCATGTAAGAACCGGCGATCATGACATCAACCTGTATGACTGGCAGCAGTTTGTAAAATTCGCAGATCAATTCTTTAAATAACTCCAATATGCCTGTAAATGATCAATGGTAAAATTATAGTAGCGGCGATGTTGATGGCTTGCATAGCCCAGGGTAATA
Organism: Niabella sp.; assembly: GCA_039593785.1. GTDB lineage: Bacteria > Bacteroidota > Bacteroidia > Chitinophagales > Chitinophagaceae > Niabella. The sequence continues at coordinate 1,697 of JBCNOR010000330.1, forward strand.
TTACAAACGCCCAAAAGGAAATGCCCTTTAAGGTTATAGTGAATAAAGCGTTGATTGCAGCCGAAAAGCAGTCCCTGCTGATGGCAAAAAAGTATGAAGGCCGGGAAGGCAGACTACCGCGCACTTTTGAAAATGGTAAAGATGTATCCTCTGATTCGCGCTGGTGGTGCAGCGGCTTTTTCCCGGGTGTTTTGTGGTACCTGTATGAAAATAACAGAAGCGCTGAACTTTTAAAATATGCAAAGCTCTATACGGCCAGGGTGGAAAGAGAAAAATATACTACCGACAATCATGATGTAGGTTTTATGTTGTATTGCAGCTTTGGCAATGGTTTAAGGCTTACCGGGGATCCATCGTATAACGAGGTATTATTGACCGGTGCGAAGTCTTTAGCTACCCGCTACAAACCGCAAGTAGGATTGATCCGCTCCTGGGATCATAATAAAAAATTATGGCAATACCCTGTTATTATTGATAATATCATGAACCTGGAATTGTTGCTATGGGCAAGCCGGTATTCGGGCGACCCGGTGTTTAAGCAAATCGCTATCTCGCATGCTGATAAAACCATGCAATATCATTTCCGGCCCGACTATAGCTCTTACCATGTTGTGTCTTACGATACTATCAGCAGCCAACCACATCTCAAACAAACCCACCAGGGAGCTTTCAATGAATCAGCCTGGAGCCGTGGCCAGGCCTGGGGTTTATACGGGTATACCTACCTGTATCGTGAGACGAATGAACAACGTTACCTGGAACAGGCGAAGAAAATAGCGGCATTCATTATCGATCATCCCCGTATGCCAAAGGATTATATTCCTTACTGGGATTTTGATGCTCCTCAAATACCCAACACGCCAAGAGACGCTTCTGCAGCGGCTTTGATAGCTGCCGCTTTAACCGAATTGAGTGATTATGTGGAGCGATCTACATCGAAAAAGTATATGAAGGTGGTGGAAACACAGATCCGGACTTTAGCATCACCGGAGTATACCGCGGCCGTTGGTGAAAATGGGGATTTTATTTTAAAGCACAGTATAGGAGCTTATCCTATGCAATCGGAGGTGGATGTGCCATTGACTTATGCGGATTATTATTACCTCGAAGCACTCACCCGTTTAAAGAATAAAAAATGACTACTGCTTCATTAAATATATCAAACAAAAAAGAATCAGTTTAAGCGTACAGTATGAAGAAAGCAAAGCTATGTTTAAAGGTGTTAATGATAACAGGACTATTATTATCATTGATACCTTCCAGGTCCCAGACACAGGAGATGGATCTTTCGGGTACCTGGGGTTTTCAAACCGATGTGATGGATTTTCGCAGAGGCTCACTCTCGCCCCGTTATAAACATGCATTACAGGAAACCATTGTATTACCCGGTATTACCGACGATCACCAGATCGGGTACAAAGTACCTTATCGCTATATCGACCGTTTAACACGGAAATATGAATACATGGGACCGGCCTGGTACCAGCGGGATATTGCTATTCCCAGAGAGTGGAAAGGTAAACGTATTTTCATGTACTTCGAACGTACACACTGGCTTAGCTCCATCTTTGTAGATACAAAGGAAGTAAGCAAGATCGATTATATCAGCGTACCGCATAACCATGAGCTGACGGAGTTTGTAACGCCGGGTCAAACGCATCGCATTACGGTAGGCATAGACAACCGTTATCAATACAACACGCATAAATGGGATCATGCACACACGGAGTTTACGCAGATCAACTGGAATGGTATTTTGGGGGCGATCAAGTTGGTAGCTATTGACCCGGTTTATATCGATGACCTGCAGGTATATCCTAATATCACTGAAAAGTCGATAAAAGTGAAAATGCAGATCCGCAATCGAACCAATAAACCGGTAGATGGGCTGGCCAGCTTTACGATCAATGGGGTCAATTATCAACTCAGTAAAAAGCTGGATTTAAAAATTAAAGACACCCTTGCATTGGTAGAGGAAACAATTGTATTAGGAAAGGATGTTAAGCTATGGGATGAATTCAATCCCAACTTATATACTATTAAATGTAAGCTGAGCACAAAGTCAGACAAGGCCGGCTATCAACATGAGAAGGCTGCTACGTTTGGTATGCGTGAAGTGGCACAGGGGAAAAATCATGTGATGTTGAATAATCGACCCATCCATTTGCGCGGTACTGTAGAAAATGCCGTTTTTCCTAAAACAGGCCATGCTCCTGTAGATGATGCCGAATGGGAACGCATTATGAAAATACTGAAGGATTATGGAATGAACCACCTGCGCTTCCACTCCTGGTGCCCTCCGGAAGCTGCTTTTAGAATGGCTGATAAATATGGAATTTATTTTGAAGTGGAAATGCCAATGTGGGGCAAGGATGCTGAACCGGATGACGCCCGTTATCAGTTTTTTCGCCGGGAGATGCGCGCGATCCTGAAAGAATACGGCAATCACCCATCCTTTGTTTTGTATTGTAATGGAAATGAAATTACAGGCAACTTTGATTTTATTGAAGAACTAACGGCCGATGCCAAAGCATTAGATAACCGTCATTTATTCAGTGGTTCTACCGCCCGCACCAGGGTGAAGTCCGATCAGTATTATGTTTCCCAGCAAACCAATAAAGGCCCTGTAAAAGTGTATGAAGGACTTCCTTATACCAATTGGGACAGAAGCAAAGAATCGGATGTAGATGTACCCGTGATCTCTCATGAATCGGGCCAGCGCTGTATTTACCCCGATTTCAGGGAAATAAAAAAATATGATAAAAGTCCTGTGGAAGCGCGCAATTTCGAAGTATTCAGGGAGCTCCTGGATAAAAACGGTATGCTCGATCAGGCGCACGATTTCTTCCGTGCATCAGGGGCCTTGACGGTACTCGAATACAAAGCTGTAACGGAGGCCTTATTGCGATCGGCCAAGTCTGCGGGCTTCCAGCTATTGTCTTTAAATGATTTCCCTGGTCAGGGCTATGCGCCTGTGGGATTGCTGGATCCTTTCTGGGATTCGAAGGGATTGGTTACCCCTGAAAAATTCAGGGAGTCCTGCGCGCCTACCGCGGTATTATTACGATATGCGCAAAGTTCTTATTTCAATAATGAAAGCTTTACAGGAAATGCGGAGGTATACAATTTCAGCAATGCTCCTTTAAAAAATGCCCGTATCAAATGGTTGGTGACCAATGCTAATGGTAAAACAGTTAAAAAAGGTAATCTGAAAACGCAGAATATCGGGAATGATGGCGTTTTCCCTGTGGGGACATTCTCTTTCGATCTGGAGGACTTTGACGTGGCGCAGCAATTAACGGTTCATGTGTCGGTAAATGAACAGGTGCAGAACAGCTGGAACATTTGGGTGTTCCCGAAGAACGAAACGATCATGCAATCGACGGATGATATATTATACACCACTACTTATGATGATAAGGCAAAACAATTTTTATCGCAGGGTAAGAAGGTAGTATTATGCCCGCTTCCATCCAATGTTAAAGGCCGTGCATCCACTTTTCATAATCATTTCTGGAACCCTATCATGTTTGCGTGGGCGCCTATGACGATCGGTGCATTGATCCACGAAGATCATCCTGTATTCAACCGGTTTGTTACTTCGTATCATACTGATTGGCAATGGTGGGATATATTGAATAATGCAAAAGTTATAGAGATGAAAAATGCGCCAAAGCAACTAAGGCCTTTCATACAGATTATAGATGCATATGACAATAATGAGAAGCTGGGTATTGGCTTTGAAGCAAAAATAGGTAATGGCAAGCTGCTGGTACTGGCGGTGGATACACAAAAGGAGATCAATAAACGGCCTGCTACCCGCCAGTTGTTAGCCAGTGTGGATGAGTATGTGAAAAGTACACAATTTGAGCCGCAGGTAGCTGTAGAAGAATCTTTTATTCGCTCATTCCTGTTAAAATAATTCTATAAAACGATGAAAAGAATAGGGTTGGTTATAGTATTGGCTATAGCAAGTGCTGTAGTTGTGCAGGCGCAGGAGATAAAGATAACAGATCATGCGACATTGAACCAGGTATATGAAGCGTCCGTTGAGTCGGAAAAACTTTTGCCGTTTAACGAGTTGAATAAAGAACAGGGATATATACTTTATGAAGCAACAATAAAAGTGAACTCCAATGAAGAGGTATTGGAGTTAGAAAACGTAAGAGATTATGCTACGGTATATACGGATAGTATTTTACAAGGCACGATGACCGATAACGAAAAAAAGTTGGTGTTGAATGCAGCTCCCGGCGAATACACTTTACGGATCTATGCCGAGAATATCGGAAGA
>JBCNOR010000331.1:0-5984 GCA_039593785.1 Niabella sp.
GCGTTCTCCTTCGAGATTGGTAACCTGTTTATGACTAACCGTTCCTGGCCCGAATTGAATAAGGTCGTTACCACTGCGGTACTCACCCATGCCCTGCTCTAAAAAAGAGTTACCATTGGCATCAACAGCTGTTACCCCGGTAAGCGTACCTCCTTCTTTAAAACAAAGCTCTATGGTCAGCGGTACGCCCTTCATTCCATTAACATCAAATTCAAGCTGCACCGTTCCTTTATTTTCGGTTAAGCGGATAATGGTTTCCAATGTTTTTACATTGCTTACCGGGCGGTCAGGAAAATCCATTTTATTCCAGAACCGGCCGTCAATGCTGGGTGACAGGGTATAATCGCCGTCTGGTTTCCGTTTTTCTTCAGGCAACGGTTGATAATAGGGAATTTCCAGCTTTTTTCTAAGCACGTAGCTGTTGCCCTCTTTCTGGAGTCCGTCACTATAAAAATACCCCATACTGAAAAAGCCGGAGGACAGCCGCATGTATTTAAGGATGGCATTTCCTTTTCTATAGGAGAAAAAGTCTGGCGAATTGGACCGGCCGGAAGCTATAATCAATGGCCAGTCAACGCCTCCGAATAAAGTAAGCGAGGTATTCCCGTTCTTTATCCGCAGCAGGTGCGAGGTCGGAAATAATTTCTCGTAACGATCAGGGAAAGGCGCCGCTACAGGCAACTGCTGTTGCAACATTGCATCTTCCATAAAGTTAAACAGAGAGCGGCTCAGTACATCTTTGTCGAAAGATGCCGTGTTTTCAAGCATTTGGGCAATAGCAGAAAAATTCTTATCCCGGTCAAGAATGGCCATGTAGCGATAGGACAAATAAAGAAGCGTGGCCGGTTTCGCGGCGAACTCGTATTGATCCTGCCTTCTGGAGTCATTACGTACCAGGTCTCCGTTAGATTCAATATAATAAGCGTACATCGATAAATTCTTTCTGACGGCCTGATATAAATAAGGTTTATCTGTCAATCTGGCTATCGTTATCAGTGCTGCGTTTTCGACACCTGAATAAATACCGCTTCTTTCGGGGTAGTGGCCATCAGCATCTGTAAAAACACCTTCGCCCAGCCAGTCATTAATCCGGTCCAGGTACTTCCTGTTCGGGTATAAATGGTTGATCTGGGCCAATGCCGCTGAAATCACCCATCGATGATTGGGGGTATGAACACCTCCTGTCACTAATCCCTCTCCTGCCCTTAGTAGTATTTGTTTTAGCTCCTGCTGCACTTCGTGCAGATCATTGCTCTGATCATTACGCATAATAAAAGCGGCGGGGCCCAGTATTTCTATTAAGAAAGCGGTATCCGGCGGCGACTCAAGGTTACCTGCATTAACGGTTCCATCTTCCGACTGCGCGGCTGCGAGGAATTTAACCAGGATATCCAGTTTTTCAACAACAGCCTTCTGGTGGTAATAGACAGAGTCCTTTGCACCATATGCCGCTGCTAATGCAGCAATATTGTAGGCGATCATCCGGCTAAATTGCAGCTTGCCCTTTTCTACTGATTGCATCAATAGCGTTACCTGGTTATCGTTGGCCTGAATCAACCGGCTCATCAACGCTCTGTCTATCGATATTACGCTATTGCCGGTTACCGCCTTTGCGGCTAATGGACTCAATGCTGCCATGGCGCCCAATTTTAAGAAATCACTTCTCTTCATGCGTTAATTTTAAAAAAGACCTGCTACCAGAAAACCGTGTATAAGGCTATCAAAATACCACCAATCAATATAGAGCCGATTACAAATTCAGTGGACACTTTAAACCAATTCTTATCAACCCTGATAGCGTTATTATCCTGGCTTGCCGGCTTTAGTAAACTAACCACGATCATCAGGATGGCTATTATAAAAAAAGTAATAGTCATACGATCCAGGAAAGGATAGTCAGGAAACGAACCGTTGGTCCATACGGGCAGAAACTTTAAGACAGCAGATACCGGGATAGTAAGCAGTGCTCCTGATAACGCAGCTGCTGCCGTGGTACGCTTCCAGAACATACCTAATAAAAATATGGCCAGCACGCCGGGAGAAAAAAAACCAACATATTCCTGGATGAACTGGTAAGCCTGGTCCAGCGATTTCAACGCAGGTGTTACGATAGCAGCCATCAACATGGAAATGATAACAGCGTAACGGCCAACCCGCACCACTTTTTTATCGGAGGCATTCTTATCGAAATACTTTTTGTAAATATCTAAAGAAAATATAGTGGATATACTATTGGCTTTGCCGGCAAGCGACGCCACTATAGCCGCGGTGAGTGCTGCAAACGCTACTCCCTTTAAACCGGCAGGCAGCAGATTCATCAGCGTTGGGTAAGCGTGATCGGGTTTAACAGCGCCCGTAATGGCATCTTTCATCTCCTCCCGGAACATACCATTCTGATGCATCACATACATGGTAATACCCGGCAACACGGCTATAACCGGTACTAAAAGTTTTAGAAAAGCCGCAAATAAAATTCCATTGCGGGCCGTCTTCAGATCAGCGCCCAGCGCACGTTGAACGATATACTGATTACATCCCCAGTAGGCCAGGTTGTTGATCAGCATACCACCAATTAAAACGGACATTCCGGGCAGCTCTTTATAATGCGGACTGCTTTTATCAAATATCATATGAAAATGATCAGGCGCTTCCTTTCGCAATATACCCAGGGCCTCAAGAATATTGCCGTCCAATCCAAATTTATCAGCCAGTAAGGAAAGCGCCAGGTAGGCGGTCACCAGGCCGCCAATCAGCAACACTAATACCTGTATCACGTCGGTATATCCGATCACTTTCATGCCTCCCAAAGTAACAATAACAGAAAAGACACTTAAACCTGCGATGCTCCATTCAAAACTCAGAGGTGAAATAGATGATATGGCCAATGCACCCAGGTAAATGATAGAGGTAAGATTTACAAACACATATACCAGCAACCAAAACACAGCCATTATGGTACTTACCTGGTCGTTATACCTTTTAGCCAAAAATTGCGGCATCGTGAATATCTTATTCTTCAGGTATAACGGGATAATAAATACAGCAACAATAATCAGTGTTGCTGCAGACATCCATTCATAGGTTGATATAGCAAGGCCTAACGCGAAGCCTGAGCCGCTCATTCCTATAAAATGCTCTGCCGAAATGTTGGATGCTATCAACGATGCGCCGATGGCCCACCAGGTGAGCGATCCCTCGGCCAGGAAAAAGTCATTAGAACTCATCGTTCCTGACTTTTTCTTATGATAGATATAATAGCCGTAAGCAGCTACTACGATAAAATAAATAAAGAATACCACATAATCGGCAGGTAATAACGTATGCATGGGCAAAGATTATCGTCGTTACAATTTTAAAAATATCTTTTTCTTATACAGGCCATAAAGTGCGGCAAACTGGATGACTGCGACGCCCGTCCAAAGTATTGCGTCGTGCCACCTGGCATCCACTTTTTGAGTGATCCCTCCCAGTAAAAATGCCGAGGTGGACAGGAAATTAACCAGGCCGTGAGACGCGAGATAGATCAGTATGGAATTGCAACCCAGCCATACAAAAGGCCAGGCCCATTTTTTAATACCCTGTACATCTATTATCAGGTAAAAAAGCGCCAATAACAGCAGGCTCCAGCCGCCGGCATATAAAACAAATGAGCTGGACCAGATATTTTTATTGATCGGGAAAACCATACCCCAGGATGCGCCGGCAATAAGCAAAGCAATACCAGCAACAGATAAAACCAACAGTTTCTTTATAGCGGTATACCGGGAACTGCGTAGCATTTCACCGGTAAAGATGCCCAGCAAAGCCGTAGCTATGGCCGGTATGGTTGATAGTAAACCTTCGGGATCATAGACACCCCGATGTAATTTTCCCGGTAAAAATAACCGGTCTATATAGGCAGACAGATTACCCTCTGGCGTTAATACACCGGGACCAAACCCCGGAACCGGAATAAGCTCCATTGCCATCCAGTAGCCCAGAAGAATAATTACAAGCCAGGCAATACGCCAGCGAAACGATGCGTTCAAATAAATAAGGGCGGCAAAAAAGCAGCTCAAAGCTATGCGCCCCAATACACTGGCAAAACGGGTTTCTTCAAAAGGCTTCCATTGCAATAACCCGTTTACAACCATACCCAGCAATAGCAGCAATACAGTACGCTTTACCAGGGACCTGTAAATCTTTTTCTTAGCTCCTGATCCTGCGGCTAATTGTTTGGCGTAGGAAAAAGGCATGCTAATGCCTGCAATAAAAATAAACAGCGGGAAAATAAGATCATAAAAAGTAAAACCGTTCCACACAGAATGATGCAACTGGTTACTAACAGTTACCAGCATCTTTTCTAATAAGCTAAGATGATCGGTTACTGTAATTTGCCAGGTATGCTGGTCTTGTACCAACCCATACTTTTGCTGTACAGCTTTCGCAAGTCCGTGAAAGATACCTTCGCCGCTAACAATCCAAAACATGTCAAAGCCTCGTAAGGCATCAAGAGACAAAAGCCTTTTGCCCGGAACGGTTGATTGATCATTATCGATACTTTTCAATAACTCTTTTTTTACTGCTTATTTATTATAATTTCTATCATTGGTGGCCCTAACGATATTTTAACGACGTTTACAGGGAAGCAAAACCGTTTCCCCAATATATGCACCTAATAAATATACTAAATAAGAAGGTTCCCGGCCTGTATACCAGGAACCTCCTGTTGTTTCTTTGTGATCAATAGCCCGGGTTCTGAACCAATTTCGGATTGGTATTCATAGCCTGGGTAGGAATCGGGAAAATACGACGGTAGGTATCGGCATTGCTCTTAAAACCATATGCATTTTCGTATTTGCCAAACCTGATCATATCATTACGGCGCCAGCATTCCCATGTAAACTCACGTGCTCTCTCCGCATATAGATCGTCCAGCGTTACAGAAGTCCAGGCAGACGAAGTGGTGCGGTTGCTGCGAACCATATTCACCAGAGAAAGAGGCGTATGACCGGAAGTAGCCGCACCGCCACGGAGAATGGCCTCAGCTTTCATCAGCAAAATATCCGAATAACGAAATAAGGGCGCATCATTGCTTTGGTTCCTGCTCGACGAATTGGCATCTGGTAAAAACTTGATACTGCGTATGCCCATATTCCAGGCAATTTCATCGTTACCCAGGTCTATAGATACCAGGGTTTGCCTCGCAGTAATAACAGAATCTATGTAAAGCTGGTAAGTATAGGGATCTGCACCATCGCTGCCGGTATGAAACTGGTCGTATCCCTTTTTAGTTGTTTTGATCATAATAGGCGTACCATCGGGCCAAAACTGGTAACCCACCAACCATTGATCCCTGCGGATATCATTGGCATCTGCTTTAAAATAACTGTTGTAAAAGCTGGAAAGCGTTGCACGTGGCCCGCTGGGTCTTGCATTAATCAATCCGTTACCGGAGGTTTGGTTTAATATGATCTGGTCAAAAGAATAACCACCCGGCGTACTTCCTGAATAGCGGTACTTAATGCCCAGGTTGCGATTAAGATCATAACGAGCATGGTACAGATACCCGTTATCAGTAGAGGGATCGTAAGGTATTGCAAAAATAAACTCCTTGAAGGAAGGTCCGTTGGTTGGATAAAACTGGCTTAGATAGCTGGCCCTGGGTTCCACCGCAAAATTCCCCGAACTGATGATGGCATCGCAGGCAGCAATGCATTCATTGTACTTAGCCGTACCTGCATATACTTCTGCGTTTAAGTAAATCTTGGCCAGCAAAGCATTGGCCATCCAGGCAGTTACCTTGCCATAGGTTGTTTTTCCGGTAGCTGTTTTTAAAAACGGCAGGGCTGATTTTAACTCAGATACTACAAAATTATATACTTCGGCACGCGTTGCTTTGGCCTGTACACCGGGACTTGGATAAATCGTATCCAAAGGCACATTACCAAACATGTCCAGCAGCTCCCAGTAAGCAAAAGCCCTCAGCGTTTTCAACTCAGCCA
>JBCNOR010000332.1:0-5982 GCA_039593785.1 Niabella sp.
AATGAAGCCTGGAAGTCCAACCATGGTTTCGGAATTACCGCAAATATTATTCTATTATCAACAATTCCTGGTTTTGAAAAAATTTGAAATACTCGCAATTATTGGCAGCGCCAGCGCTTCATCCTCGAATCAAAAGCTGGTAGAGAATTTTGCAGCACATGTGGAGGAAGATTTCAACATCTCCATTTTTAATGAGCTGAAAGAGCTTCCTCATTTTGACCCTGCACTGTCTGTTGGTCAGGTGCCCGAACCAGTTGTTCGTTTCAGGAGAAAGATAGAACTGGCTGATGGCGTTATTATCTGTACACCCGAATATATCTTTAGTATCCCCGGCGGATTAAAAAACGCCCTGGAATGGTGTGTTGCAACTACTGTCTTTTCCGGTAAACCTTTGGGGATCATTACAGCATCGGCCAATGGAGAAAAAGGACATGAAGAACTTCAGTTGATCATGAAAACTTTAATGGCTGTATTTAATGAAGACAACACATTACTCATACAGGGAATAAAAGGAAAAATCAACTCTCAGGGAATACTAACGGATCCGGCAACGGCAACTGAGTTTTCGGCCTTTATACATTCCTGCCAGCACCTAATCCGAAATGTCCACAACAAATATTAATTAATCAATAGTAGCTTTTACCGTCTTACTGTATTTGAATTCGCCATCCTTATCCACTTGTTTGATACGTACAAAAACATCAGAGCTTTTAGAACCTCCAATGTTTTCACTCTTACTGCAGGCCCACAGCCCTCCAATTAATATCAGTGCTACCAACATCCATTTCCTGTTTTTAAATCCCACCATTGATACGAACGCAAATAATGCAAAGCTCATCCCTAATACAGCGGTAAGTTTCTCTGCACCGATCTCAAAAGTATAATATAAACCGGTATCAGAATTACCATCAACAGACCGGGAAGACATCATTCCGATAGAATGAAAGTTAACACCGTTGGCGGAAGCTTCCACTTCAAAGCGGTCGTTATTTACTTCACGCAGGGTGCTCCAGTTAACCAGTAACCGGCCTTGCGTCATTTTTGCAGTGATGGTCCCAAAATCCACCGGTAGCGGCTGGTTCAAAGAAAACCAGGTATTGGTTACCGGCTCATCCACCAGCGCTACCGCTATATTTTCATCCGTTTGGTTGTCGGATGCGCTTGCAATAGACCTGCCACTGGGCACTGTCAGGCGGATCGTATAGTTACCAGGCGCCAGGTCTCCAAACAAATAATAGCCTGCGGGGTTCGTAGTAGTGGAGCCAACTGCAGTACCAGCCGCATTGTAAATGGTTACGGTTGCCCCGGCATAACCAGGCGTTCCGGGTGTCGATCCGCCAACATAAACAAAACCGCTGATGGACTGAAATACCTTTATCGTTTCGTCATTATAAGCACCTATAAAAGCCTGATCGCTGTTCCCGGAAAGCTTATGCCAGAATTGGTGCACCTGGCTCATATTGGCACTGGTTATACCAAAGTCGGCAAGTGAAAAAGCCACCAGCCGCATATCCCTTGTGGCACTACTGCTGACACTTGAATTGTATACCAATCCGGATGATTGTATATTGTAAAATTTATAGCGTCCCACTCCCACAGACCCTACTGTATCAAAATCTACAATGCGTTTTTGCCCCAGCACATTCCCCGCAGCATCTACAAAATAAAATTCGTCGTTATTATCGGTAGCATAACTCCCCATTTGCGTGATCAGGATTGCAGGCGCCGTAAAAGCCTGGGTATTTACCTGTACGGTGTACTTGCTTATTTTTCCACTGGGAAGGTTATAAATCCCGGTGCCCAGGTTAAGTCCGCGTACTCCATCAGTAAGATAATATTCCATACTGGTATTAGCCGTATTAATAGTATAATTAACCCCCACTCCCACAAAAGTACCGGAGGCCGGTGCCGGCAGGGAGCTCACCGGTAGCGACCTGAAAGTATTTTTAACCAATGAAGGCACTGCAGGTACGATAGCCTCTATACGCGCATCATCTACACCTGTGGTATAGGTAGCGCCTTTCCAGGTAAATGCCAGCAGATCGTGGCTATTACCCGGCTGGTTGGCTGTTCCGGCAGCAGGACCCGTACTATGCCAGTACCCGGTACCATTATAGTCAAAACTCGTGTATATACCCGATACCCGTTGTGCCCGGATACCACTCAGCAACAGGCAGGCTAGTAATGCCAACAGTAATCTTTTATTGTTCATGAAACTTACTTAAAGGTTACGACGACCGGGGGCCACGATGGAAGCCGCTGCCCGGCTCTTTTCTTGTTTAGACGCGGCTCCTGACAAAGGATTTTGCATTCAACAGGAACAACTCTACAGGGAGCTACAAATTGATATTGACGGCCAGGTTCTTCCCAATTAATAAAAAGATTTCACCGGGAAGGCCCTTTACCTCCTATATAAACCAGCGATTAAAAATTACCTGGTCGTTGAAAGAGGCTACTTTATCCTTTATCACCCTGCAAGCTAAGAAGCAATCATTTCCCGCCGGGGCGTTTTTCGATTAGCAGCTGAATATCTTCGATGAAAGCAATTATATAAAGGTTGAGTGTTCATATAGGTCTCGTAACTGTAGGCCCCATTTTAGCGTAACGGGCCTCACACCTAAGCTGTTTTTCAATTTTATCTTGGTATTATGGTAGCAATAGCATGTCCATACTACATAATTGATCTATAAAAAAAGTAGCCGATACATTTTGTTACAGGCTTTTTAAAGGGCCTGGCGATGGGCTTTGGGGTCATGCCCGTTATCAGCCAGCGTTATGGCGCTGGTAATGGTTTTAATATTTCTGTCCTTTTATCTGTATGTTACGTAAGTACCTGCAAGCTCAATGTATTCCTCATCAAACCGGTATACTCTTCTTCCTGGTATTGGACAAATAATAATGCCAGAGCATCATGCTGGCTACTGTTCGAAACGGTTTCCAGGTTTCACTTATTTCCAATATCAATTCTTTCGTTGTTGAAAGATCGAGCTGCTTCAATCGTTTTAACGCATTTACAGCGGCAAGATCGCCAACCGGGAAAATATCTGCCCGTTGAAGGGAAAACATCAGGTAAACATCAACCGTCCAGTTACCAATACCTTTTAAAGCAACCAAACGGTTGCGTACTTCTTCATCGGGCATGGCCGCAAAAGCCTTTAAATCGATTTCCTTATTTTCTATAGATATTGCCAATCCTCTTATATAACCCATTTTCTGCCTGCTTACAAAGCAGGCTCTCATCTCTTCATCTGTAAGACGAAGTAGGGATCGGGGAGCAATGTCTCCTAACTTTTCTTTTAATTTATTTAATGCCGCCAGGGCGGAAGCCAGCGAAACCTGCTGCTCCAGGATAATATGCACCAATGACTCAAAACTATTTTCTCTTGTCCACATGGGAGGATAGCCATGAGTATCCAGTATGTATTTCAGATCGGGGTCCACATCCGCCAACTGATCACATAGGTACTTATAATTCTTTTTATTAAAACCAGCCGCAACCAAAGTTTTTCCTGTTTTCCTTTTCATGCCTGATACGCTAAAAAAGTGTTGGCATTTTATGGCCATTTTCTATATCCAGTAAGATCGATTTATTTTCAAGACCACCGGCAAAACCAACCAGCTTACCGGATGCACCCACCACTCTATGGCAGGGCACAATAATCGCTACCGGGTTTCTATTTAATGCACCGCCTACTGCCCTTACCACTTTCAGGTCTCCTAACTGACGCGCAAGCGCGCCATAGGTTTTTGTGGTTCCGTATGGAATGTCCAGTAAAGCACTCCATACGCTTAACTGAAACGCTGTTCCTTTCAGATCCAAAGGAATATCGAAAGTTGTTCTTTCTTTTGCAAAATATTCTTTAAGCTGCTGCCCCGCCTGCATCAATATCGGGTCCTCCTGATCCGGTACTGCTTCAGGCAACTTGGTTCTCGTATAATTTTCCCCCTCCCATAACACAGCCATCAAACCATTACCGGAAGCGATCAACCGGATCAATCCCACAGGTGATGTAATATCTTTATATACGATGTGTTGGTTCGTTTCCATTTATCGTTTTTATTATTTGTTAACCGGCAGCTATGCATACTGACCAACTGCCAAATATACTAAAAAAAATAGCAATAAACTACTACTTTTCTTAGCAACGGAACAACTTCCGCATCAGGTTGTTTGGGTGGGGTGGGAATATTGCCGGCGGGCGCATTTTACATCCTGTGCAACAGCCAATAAGGCAGGCACCGGTTTATTACCGGGAAGTCACCCGTAGTTGCAGCAATATTACTGATGGTATTGGTATAACGGGTCAACAATTTACCATCGCTTTCTTCCTGGTTTTGTTTGTATCATTTAAGCGGGGTTGCCCATAGCCGGGTCCGTACTACTTTCTTCACCGGTTTCTACATGTCCTGCAAACCGGTAAATGGTGGCATTATTATTTTTTATCCTGACTGTAAAATCATACCAATTAGCAGATTTTTTAAGATTCAACAGGACCGTTTTATTCTTTTGACTGGCTGCTATAAGCGGATAAATGTTGGGATTACCATAAGCATTATCAATAATTTCCAGTTCTACATCCCGCTGCTCCTTATTAGAAAAATGCAGCTCTACATTACCGGTTACTTTTTTAGTCTTTTCGTATTTACAAAGCACTTCCACAACCGGTGTATTATGATCACCTATAAATTCACGATAAAATCCATTAGGCCCGTAAACGCGCAAATGATACCCTTTATTCTCAAAACCATCCAATGGCCACTGTTCCGTAGTTTGAAACCCGGCCGCAAGTGTATAGTTCCAGGACCGGTTGAGCTCGAAGACATCTTTATTCTTTAAAGCTTGATGGCTGCCTATGGCATACACTTTAAATGGCGCGCCCGAAGCCTGCGCTCCAAACTGCTCTTTGGACGCTTCCAGGTGCAGCTCAAAACTTCCTTTATTTTTATTATAGGCGCCGTTCACATAAAGCTCGTAAGGAATCGCACAAGCCTTACGGGTACCCTGCTCCTGCTGAGGCAGCAATTGCTTTAACTGCCGGCCCTGTAGAGCTTCTTCTGTTATCTTTTGATATCCTGTTGGCTCCGGGGTAAACTTTGCGTTGTAAATTTTTTCGATCTGCTCATTGCGGGCTACCAGGTCTTTTTTAATATCCGGGTTGGGTGAAAACCGGTCGAAGGCGGCTGTTAGATTACCACTGATGGCGCGTCTCCAGGGATTGATATTATTAAAGCGGATATTTTTCCTGAACTTCTGATTGCAAAAAGTTTCCAGGAATTGCAGGGTTGAAGTATGCTCAAAAAGCTGGGAACAAACTTTACCGCCCCGGGTCCAGGGCGAAGCAATGATCATGGGCACCCTGAAACCCAGTCCTACAGCACCTTCCCGGGCCTGGCTTGCCGGGATGCCCTGCTTCACTTCGTTATCAAAACGCACATGCTCTATTTCCGTATCGATCTCCGGTACACATTTACCGGTACCCGGTAGCTTATTATCAGAGATAGAAAAGGGCGGCACATGATCGAAGTACCCGTCGTTTTCATCGTAGGTGATAATGAAGATGGTCTTCTGCCAAACAGCGGGATTTTTAGTTAAAATATCCATGATCTCCGAAAGATACCAGGCACCATACCAGGGCGCGCTGGGATGATCGGAGAACTTCTGCGGCCCGGCCAACCATGATACGGTGGGCAATTTGCCTTCGTTAACATCCTTCCTGAACTGGTAAAATATATCGCCGGCAGGAACTTCTACTTTTCGCTGCTGCCCTTGTTCTTCAAAAGACAATTCGTCCAGCTTACGATAGCCGGGATCACCTGAGTTCGTCACAAATGCATTTTGAAAAAGTTCTTTCTCTTTAGCTGATAATTTTTCATACTGTGCCTGGTTCCATTTAGCCAGCTCGGCACGCGCATTATCCAATGCCTTTTGCTTATTCCTGATCGCCGCCAGGTTCTTCTCTTCATCCATTTCACCTGGACTAG
>JBCNOR010000333.1:0-5978 GCA_039593785.1 Niabella sp.
AACGGCATTATTACCGGTATCAGACAAGGTGATGTGATCGTAAAGGCCACGTCGGCAGACAATGCTGCTATTGCTGCACAGGCCAATATTCATGTAGCGAATGTACTGGCCACCGGCCTTACCTTGCAGCCATCCCCGGCCACCATAGGGGAGAGGGATACTCTGCGGGTGAATGTTACCTTCCTGCCGGCCAATACTTCTATTAAAAAACTAACCTGGAGCAGCTCCAATACCGCATTAGCCACGGTTGACAGTACCGGTTTTATCACCGCTATTAAACAGGGCACGTTAAATATTACCGTTAATACACAGGACGGATCGGGCGTTTCAGCTACCCTGCCGGTAACAGTGGCGCCGTTTGATTCATGTGGCGGCATACCTAACTATGGTTTTGAAAGCGGCATGATCAACTGGGTAGCATATAAAGATACGACCCCTACTGTGGGCGCTGTGTACACCGTTAGCGGCAAAGGCCACACCGGCGATAAAGCCGCTACACTGGGTTTCACCACGACTAAAACCAGTGTGAAGATACAAGGCTCCATACCTGTAAGAGGAGGCAGCATCATTGTATTTACCCAATGGATCAAAGTAGAAAGAGGCGCTGATGGCTATCCCTGGTGGGCAGGATACGGCGTTGGGTTTGCAGATAACCAGGGTGCTGCTACGGGCGCCACCACTGGAAGAGATGTGTATAATGTGGCTGCCTACCAGGACAACTGGGCCCAGATAAGAGATACCCTTACCGTGCCTGACAATGCAACAGGGCTCACCTACTGGATGGCTAAATTAGGCCCCGGTACGGTATGGGTGGATGATTACTGCATAGAGGTTTTAAAGACAAGCAAATCGGCTGTTTATGGCATCAACGCAGGCACTACGCAAACACCTGCTGGTCCGTATGCCAATACCACCTTTGCGCAATATGTTCCGGAAGGCCCCACAGGTACGGATAAACGCTGGCATGCAGGTTATACCTGGGTACAAAAAGTGGATGCTCCCGTAGATGTGTCGCAGGTAACGGATCCCGCTCCGCCGCAGGTATATGAGTATCTGCGCATGTTCAAGGACAATGTTACCCAGATGCGTTATTACCTGCGTGGGCTTACACCTAATACGTTCTATACCATCCGCATGCACTTTGTTGAGCCACAGGATGCGCAGAAAAATAACAGGATCTTCAGCATAAAAGCCACCAATGGCCTGGATAGCCTTACGGACTTCAATATTTACCAGGCAGCCGGTAATAAACTGAATACCGCTGTTATAAAAACCATCCGGGCAAAAGCAGATAATGCAGGATTGATACAGGTGTTCTTCTATCCCAAGAAAGGATTGTATGATCCTTACAGCGGCTCCATAGCGGCTATTGAAGTGCGGACCTTAGCGCCCGGGGATACCCTGCAAAGTATGATGGCCAGCCAAAGCATGATGGCAGTACCCGGCAACAAATTAAGCAGCCCCGGTAAGCTGGATTTTACAACGGACTTATTCCCCAATCCATCCAATGGCGTGTTTAATGTAAGAATGACCTCTTCCTCGAAGGCGCCCGCGTTCCTGGTTATTATTAATAACACCGGCAGCGTGATTTATTCTACCAGAATAAATGCCGGTACTTACTACCAGCTTGGTCAGGATCTGAAACCTGGTGTTTATTATATCAGTATCCGGCAAGGCGCTCAAAGCAAAACGATGAAAGTTGTGAAACAGTAAAAAGTTAAAGTAAAAAGAGAAATGGCTGTCTCAAAAGTAAGAGGCGGCCTTTTTCTATTTTATAGCGGATCATAAAGTTTATAGGGTTGGATTTATAGCAAACGACGTTTTGAGTGAGGTCGGTGTTCATATTGCCTAAAATGCCGGCGAACCATTTAATTACTGGTGCTTAAACATTTTTTGGGACATTTTATCGACCAGCCGTAATGTAGCATTTGGTATCAATGCATTAAACAGCCTGGCCAGGGTGATGCCAGCGAACGCATGCTCAATTTTACCTTTATTTATACTACGTATGATTTTCCGGGCATAGGTTGATGGCAGGGGGGCTTTCCCTGTAAAACCCAGGCCTCTCGACATTTCGGTATCTACCCCTTGCGGCAGGACTTCAATCACTTTAAAATTGGTGTCTTTTAGCTGGTATCTCAATAGCCGGGTAAAGGCATGTAAGCCACTTTTAGAAGAGAAATACAACAACTGGCTGGGCGCCGGAAAAGCTACAATGGCCGAAGAGATATTCACTATCAAATTGCTCGCGGCGCGGTCTGCCTGCACGATGAAATGTTGCGTAGCTGCGATAGCCCCGGAAAGGTTCGTATTTATTTTCTCAAAGATCTGCGATGAAGTCATGACTTTTTTGTCTATGTAATAAGGCTCCGTTACCCCCGCATTATTGATCAGCACATCAACAACAATATTGTCTGCCTTCAGGCGCTTAAATAAACCGTCTATTTCATCGGGCTTTGATATGTCTGCGACATAGTAGGAAATGTGCTTGCCGGCTGCTGAAGCCTTTTTAAGTTTTTCCTCATTTCTTCCACTAATGATCACTTTATTTTCTGCAGACAAAATCGTTGCCAGGGCTTCCCCTATACCCGATCCGCCGCCCGTGATCAAAATCGTTCTACCTTTTAGCATTCTTTTATACTTTAATGAAAGCAAAAGTAGAGAGGAAGGTTTATTTTTGAAAGTAGTTACCAGATAGTATTCTAATTTACAAAAAGATAGTGTAATTGATAATCATTAAGTTGAAATAAAAAAAACATGGAAAATTGTTTACCCAACCTTGAATCGCTGCAGTTTATTTTACAGGTTTTAGGCGGAAAATGGAAATTACATATCCTTGCCATCCTGTATTTCGGCAAGAAACGGTTTAAGGAACTGGAGCGGGAAATAGGCACTATTTCACCAAAAATGCTCATCAAGGAATTGAAAGATCTGGAAGCGGCGGGAATCGTATACAGGCAAACCTTTAACACCGTACCGATCACCGTGGAATACAGCCTGACGGAAGATGGCCTTACATTAAAGCCTGTGCTTGACCAGATCAACGAATGGGCGGCGCACCTGAAGCAGAAGGTAAACAACCGCAGCAAGCCCTAATGAACGAAGTTACTGTGAAAGATCAGAACGACTTTCGTTTTTTTTTTGATACATCCTCTTTTATAAGCCTGAATATGCTCAGGACCTCTTTTTGAAAGTGCGATCTAATTTGACCGCTTCTTTTAAAAGTTTTTTTATTGGCCTGTCATCAATCTCCTCCGGCGTTTCGTAGATCTTATAAAAAATTTGCTTGTTGGTTCCGTGCGACAGAAAGTGATCAGGGTCCTTTAACCGGTTCCCATACCAAAAACCCAGCAGCACTCCTTTTCTGATACCTCCCCTCGGAATAGCTGCAGGCCAGATAATACAGATGCCTTTGTTGCCATAAAAAAACGGAACATTGTACGAGATCTTCTCTTTGCAATATTCAGGAAGCTCTTCGATGATGATGTGCCGTAAAACATCTACAGTTATTCTTTCTTCTTCAGGAAGAAGCGCAAAGAGTTCCAGAAGGCTTTTAATTTTCATCGGCGTTCAAATTACTTTTTAACCGGCTTATAATAAAATGTTGTGATGCCGGAGCTAAAGGTTTTTGTTTTGATGAGCTCAAGCATGATCCTGTCGTGTATGTTTTCGAACAATGGTAAACCCTTTCCTGATATAATTGGCTGAACGCTCAGCTGAAATTCATCAATTAAATTTAGGTTCAGTAAGGTTATAATTAAGCTTCGGCTGCCAACCAAAATATCTTTGCCTGTTTGTTGCCTGAGTGCTGAAACTTCTTCTTCAAGGGAGTTCTTTACCAGCTTTGCACTTTCCCATTCAACATTTTTCAGTGTATGAGAAAAGACCATTTTGGGAATTTCGTCTATTATTACTCCAAATTCATCCGTTGCTTTATTGCCGGTTGGGTTTTTTACTACCAACGGCCAATAATCTTCCATAAGCTGGTAGGTGATCCTTCCATACAAGAGGACGCCTGAGTTGTGTAACAGCTCCTTGTAATGTTGATGTATTTCATCATCTGCAATTCCTGACCTGTGGTCACAATCGCCGTCAAGGGTCATATTTATGGCTGCAATTACCTTTCTCATAGTATTTCGTTTAAATCAAGGGGCAATTGATTGAAAGTTAACGTAAAAATAGGAGTGTTTTTTTGCAACCATGGTGGGGGAATACGACATTTTAAAGGGTATATCCCGACGGCCAAAAATGCAGCATACTAAGGCCCATGGAGCCATTTACAATAATTTACAAAGTTTACATTTTAATTTACAACCCTGATCCCTTCAGGCTAAAAGGATTAAAGTAGGTTCGCTGTATCAAACTTTAAGGACATGAAAAATAAAAGAAATGCCTTAAGCGGATCTGATTTATCAGGAGATAGATCTATGTTAATTAAAACTACAAAAATTATGAAAAAAGCTATTTATGCGCTGATCTTACCGCTGGTTGTGGCAGGCGGACTAGTATTTGCTAATCGCGAAGTCAAAAATGACGATTCTAAAAAATCAACCCCAAAGCCACTCTCTGCTGCTGAAAGAAGGGCAGCAATGGAACAATGGGAGGCTACCCCTGCCGGCATAAAGTTCAAAGAATGGGAGGCGTCTCCCGAAGGTAAAAAAGTGCTTGCCGGTGCTGCTAAAATAAGGAAGCCTGTAAGTGCTTTTACCAATATGGAGGCTGTTGTAACCTCTCTTTCTCTTCCGCCGGGATCGAGATTAGGTTTCGGTGTGATGGCCAGGATTGATGGGGTCGATTATATTCTTAGGTTTGACAATGAGCCTCAGCAGCTACGTAGTCTGAAGATCAACGACAAGATAATTATAAAAAGCCATAGCGTATCGTACGCGCCCAAGTATGCATATCCAATAGTATCGGGCGAATATGCAGAACGGGATGGTAAAATAATTTATAAGCATGCCCCCCGCAAAGGTGGTTGCTAAGGAGTAAATAAATTTATTACATAGAGCCTGAGGGCCGTGAAGACCTTCAGGCTTTTTTATTCTTACTGACTAGTCTTCTTGTGTAATTAGCAAATGCTGTCCCTGTTTCGCCCATTTATTATCCACTAAACTATAAGGTGCTGCGTATAAATCATATGCCCCTGGTTTTGCGATCAGGACCATCACGAGGGCATTCTTATTGCCATTATAATAATAAGGATCTGAGAACTGGTAGATCTCCTGTTCTGCTTCAGGAGTGTTATTCTTAATACGCACAACCTGTGCAGCGATCATCGCAGCTATCTGCTCCCGGGTGGTTTCGCCGTCAACATTCAGGTTATTAGCCCTTAAATTCTTATGTTCATCACCCTCGATCTCCACTAACCGGATCCCGGATTGGCGGGCCATTTTTTGGGAAGCAGTTTCGTTCAGCTTTGTTTCGATGACGCCTTTATCTTTCGCGGAAATGTTCACTTTTACGCTGTCCAGCACATGCCATGCATTATGGATAATAGCCTTGATGCTGACAGGATATCCGCCGGAGATCCAATAATTCTTGCCGTCAAAAGTCTGATCGAAAACCAGTAACTGGCGGGTGGTGTCCTGCCTTTGACTGTTTATGATACTTGTTAATGTTAAAGGAGGTAAGCTGCTTTTTTGACCATAGGATAAAGTAGCTGCCAGGAGCAACAGTAATACGGAAAATGTTCGCATAGTTGGCATTGAAGGTTTATTGTAAACAATTGATCTATAAAATGATTATTGGAGTAAAAGGGCCGCTTGCCGGTATTTAAATACTGATCATCCTTGCAAATGTACAAAATATCACTAATAAATGAGTGTGAATAATGTCATATTTAACCAGCTCATTTACTTTGTTTTATGCCATAATTAAATGATTGGTATTATATGATAGCAGGGATGCCTGATACTGCGGTCCTGTTTATAACAGTAATGCTTAATTTGAATTAACACAGCCCTTTTTATCTAAAATGA
>JBCNOR010000334.1:0-5957 GCA_039593785.1 Niabella sp.
CCCGCACCTTCGAATCCCTGCGCGGGGCGAAGAAGGCCATCGTCCACGTCTACAACGCCACCGCCCCGTCGTTCCGCCGCATCGTCTTCAACCAGGACGCAGTTAAACCATAACGACTACACCAAAGTAGGCTGGTACTGGTACGAGGGATATAAAGGTGTTAAATATGCCAATACGGTTATATCCAGAATTGACACAGCCACGTTTAAAAATGAAGCCGAAAAGAATGCAGTATTAGGCGCCGCTTACTTTCACAGGGCTTACCGCTATTTTAAACTAACCCACCAGTTTGGGGATGTTCCATTTCTTGACAAGGAATATAGCGAACCCAAGTATGATTTTTATACTTATGACCGCTGGAGTATTTTAGAGCGGATGAAAAAGGACCTGGAATTTGCTTATCAGTGGGTGCCGGAAAAGGTAGACCGGGGCCGGGCTTCAAAAGCTGCCTGTGGTGTGTTATTAATGAAGGTTTGCATGGCTTTAACAGATTTTGACCGGGCGATCCAGGTTGGTAAAGAAATTGTTGCTGCACACCCTTTAATGAAAACCCGCTTCACCAGTAATGCTACGAAACCTAATACCAACCTCATGTTTGATTTACACAGTGTAGAAGCAAAGCTCAGTACATCCAATACCGAAGGCCTGATGTATGTAGTTGCTTACCCCGAAACTGAACTTGCAGAAAGTCCCAATGCGCGCATTAGGAGCATGCGTAATGCGGTTCCTTTCTGGAACAGCGGTAATATTAAAACTCCTGACGGCAGGGCAGGAACAAGTGTTATTATAGATCCGGCCGAGTCTGACCCTAACATGGATTTGAATAAAACATATGGCAGGGGTATCGGAAGATTACGACCTACCTGGTACTTTACCAACGAAATATGGCGGGCAGACAAAGAAGCAAATGATACGAGAGGGATTTTAAATAAAGACAGCTGGCGCAGGATGGAAGACCTGAAATACAATCATCCGGATCTGAAACGAATTAACAGTGTATGGTATGGGAAAAATTTTGTAAAACCTGCTGCAATGAGTGTGGAAGATACAATACGTTTATGGTTCTCCTGGCCCCATTATAAAGTGTTTGTTCCCGATCCTACGCAGGCTCAGTGGGAAGGAGGTGAAACGCCCTGGTATATTTACCGTTCGGCTGAAGTGTACCTGATGCTGGCAGAATGCTATTATTGGAAGGATGACGCGGCACAAGCGGCCATTAATCTTAATGAAGTACGTACAAGGGCCGGCGCATCGCCCCTGACTGCATCTGATGTAAACATAGGAGAAATACTGGATGAAAGGGCACGTGAGTTGTATTATGAAGAGAATAGGCACATTGAATTAGTGCGGATATCCTATACCTACGCAAAAACCGGTAAGCCCTGTGAAATTTTTGGAGGACGTGTTTATAAACTTGAAAATATCAGCGGTCCGGGCGGAATTAATTCCAACATAAAACAGGCGGGCGTTAATTTCTGGTATGATAGAGTGGTGAGTAGAAGCAATTTTTATAATAAAGGGGTAAAACACAGATGGGCCGAGTATAAAGTGAGTGTGCATCACCTGTTGTGGCCTGTACCAGCTAACGCTATTAACACTAACTTAAAGGGTGTTATCAATCAGAATATAGCTTATCCGGGTGCGGAAAGAAATGTAGCGCCGTTAAAGGTGGAATAGATTTTGAAAAGGGAAAATTATACAATATGATAACATCAGGATAGTTGATGGATTTCGGTGTTAAGGCTTCTGAAAAGGAGCCTTAATTATAGCCTACTGTTAATTTCAAACGTTGTAATTTAAAAGGTTCTTGCGCTCTTGATCTGAACCTTTATCTTAGTACTCTTACATGTATTAAAATGATTTTGCTTGCCTGGCGATTGAAGTGTTTTATAAGTTTGAATGCCGGCTTTAACCATAATTTTTTACGATAGTAAATTTTTAAAAATGTCGTCCCACACAAAAAAAGGAAGAAGAAGCTTTTTGAAGAATTCTTTTACACTTACTGCCGGTGGAATACTGTTACAGGGAGCACCAACTATTGTGCCCTCAACAGTGTTCGGGAAAAATGCACCCAGTAATAAGATCAATATTGCGCAAATCGGTTGCGGGCGTATTGCGCGTACACATGATCTTCCGGAAACTTTTAAAAATGATATTGCCCGGATTATTGCCATAGCCGATGTAGATAAATACCGGCAGCAAAAAGGAAAGGAATTAATTGAAGGCTGGTACGCCAAAAAAATAGGTCAGACCAATTATATCAATGTAAAACTATATGATGATTACCAGGAGCTTTTAGCCAATAAAGATATAGATGCGGTTATTATCAGTACTCCCGATCATTGGCATGCACAGCCAGCCATGGAAGCCGCTATGGCTGGTAAACATATCTATCTTCAAAAACCAACTTCGCTTACGATAGAAGAGGGGCGGCATATGAGTGATGTAGTAAGGGCCAAAGGCGTGGTTTTTCAGTTAGGCAGTCAGCAGCGATCGGTTAATCCCTGGCCACAATTTAAAAAAGCTTGTGAACTGGTTCGTAATGGCCGTATAGGCAAATTGAAAGAAGTTCATGTTGGATTGCCTGCCGATCCTCCAGGTGGTAATACCGCGGAGATGCCGATTCCCAAAGAATTGAATTACGATAGGTGGTTAGGATCTACACCGTACATCTACTACACGCAGGATCGGGTGCATCATCCTACTGATCTCGATTCAAGACCGGGGTGGTTAAGATTGGAACAATTCGGTGCAGGGATGATTACCGGCTGGGGCGTTCATCATATTGATATTGCGCATTGGGGTATGAATACAGAGCTGACAGGGCCCATAGAAGTGAAAGGATCTGCACAGTTTCCAAAAGCAGGTTTATGGAATGTACATGGCGATTATGAAGTGGAAGCCAAATATGCCAATGGGATCACTATGTACATCAATAGTAAAAATCCGAATGGTGTGAAATTTATTGGAACGGACGGGTGGATTTTTGTGTCGCGGGGTAATGTAGGTGTTACCGCAACAGATCCTACCAGTGGCGATAAATCTCAGCCCAAGGCTTTTAACGCCAGCAATCCTGCCATACTGGAATCTGTTATCAGGCCCAATGAAATTCATTTATATGAGAGCCCCGAGCAACACAGGAACTGGCTCGATTGTATTCAGAATAAAAAAACTACAATTAGTCCTGCCGAGATTGCGCATCGCTCCTGCAGCGCCTGCCTGGTGGCTTTTGCCGCGATGAAAATGGGTACCAAGTTATATTGGGATCCTGTTAAGGAGATGTTTAAAAACAACACGGAAGCGAACAAGCTCCTGAGCAGGCCTCAACGGCATCCTTATGGTACCGGTTATGTTTATAATAAATTCAAAAAATAGTATGATCCGTAGCGCATTTATTTTATTGTCAATGGGCACTATAATGGCTTGCAATTCTAATGAAGCCCCAAAGGAAAAGGAAGGTTCAGAAATTACCCTGGTAACGTTGGATCCTGGTCATTTTCATGCAGCCCTGGTTCAAAAAACAATGTACCCCGGCGTAGATAGTAATGTTTATGTATATGCCCCGGATGGGCCGGATCTGGATTTGCACCTGGACAGGATCAAGGCGTACAATACCCGGGCTGATCAGCCTACTCATTGGAATGAACAGGTATATACAGGATCCGATTTTTTTCAAAAAATGATTGCCGAAAAAAAGGGGAACATCGTGGTAATGGCCGGCAATAATCAAAAGAAAACAGAGTATATCTTCAATACGGTAGATGCCGGTATGAATGTACTGGCCGATAAGCCGATGGCGATCAACAGCGATGGGTTTGACCTGCTCAAAAAAGCTTTCGCCAGGGCTGCTGAAAAAAAAGTATTGCTGTATGATATCATGACCGAACGTTTCGAAATTAATACCATGCTGCAAAGAGAATTTTCACAGGCTAAAAAACTCTTCGGCGAATTGGAAAAAGGAACACCCGATAACCCTGCAGTGACCAAGGAAAGCGTTCATTATTTTTACAAGTTCGTTTCTGGTAATGTGTTACAGCGGCCGTCCTGGTTCATGGATGTAATGCAACAAGGAGAGGGGATTGTGGATGTAACGACCCACCTGGTTGACCTGGTGCAATGGGAAAGTTTCCCGGGCCAGGTATTGGATTATAACAAAGATGTAGCGCTGATTTCTGCGAAGCGCTGGCCCACTAATATGACGCTAAGTCAATTTAACGCTATCACCAAACAAAGCGCGTTTCCTGAATACCTAAAAAAAGATCTGACTAACGACTCTACGTTAAGTGTATACAGTAATGGAGAGATTAACTACAAATTGCGCGGGGTGCATGCCAAAGTTTCCGTTACCTGGGGCTATAAAGCGCCTGAAGGAACCGGCGATACGCATTATTCTATTATGAGAGGAACCCGCACCAATCTTATTATTAAACAAGGAAAGGAAGAAAACTATAAACCTGTTTTATACATAGAGCCGGTTGATAAGAAAGACGCAGGTTTTGAGAAAGATTTAAACGAAGCATTACAAACGGTACAGGCTAAATTTCCGGGCATAAACATCGAAAAAACGACAAAGGGATGGAAGGCGGTTATACCCGAAAAATACAATACAGGCCATGAGGCGCATTTTGGCCAGGTAACAGAAAGCTACCTGAAATATTTAAAGGAAGGCAAGCTGCCTGATTGGGAAGTGCCTAATATGATCACTAAATATTATATCACTACATCGGCATTGGAGCTTGCAAAAAAATCTTCCGCAAAATAAAATGAAATTGAAAGACCGGATAAATAATCGGATGAGGCGAACAGGGTGTGCATTGCTGCTTGGTGTAATTGCTGTTGCAAATGTAAATGCTCAACGTATTGCTACGCTGCGGGCTACCACAACAGGTAAAGAACAATTGAGTATTCCGATGCAAACGGCATTGGACGCTATTACAACATTGCCGGATAGCAGTTTGCAATTAGTAGAAATCCGGAATGGTAAAAAAGTCAATATACCTTTCCAGATCAGTTCTTCTGCTACCGGAAGAGAACTGTACTGGCAGATAGCCCCTTCCGTAAAAACAAATCATGTCTTTGAACTGGTACGTGTTACCACGCCCAATCATTTTCCGCTTATGCAGGCGGCCCCCAACAAAGGCGCGTTAACAATAGCGGATAATGGAAAGGAATTACTGCAGTATCATTTTGAAACAGTGTATCCGCCTAAAGG
The DNA here is from genome assembly GCA_039593785.1 of Niabella sp. GTDB lineage: Bacteria > Bacteroidota > Bacteroidia > Chitinophagales > Chitinophagaceae > Niabella. The sequence continues at coordinate 5,213 of JBCNOR010000334.1, forward strand.
TGTTGATACGGCTTATAAACGCAGCGGATTCATACACCCGTTAAATACACCATCGGGGCATGCTTTAACACGTATTAATGCCCCCGATCATTATCATCACTGGGGTTTATGGAACCCGTGGACACATGTGCGTTTTGAAAATGATACGGTCGATTTCTGGAATCTGAAAGACAGGAAAGGAACCGTTAGGTTTTCGGGGTTTAATACCATAGAGGCAGGCGCTGTTTACTCAGGGTTTAGTGCATTGCATGAACATGTAGTCTTTCCAAAAAACGGTACCGAAAAAACGGCTATTAATGAAATACAGACAGTAAAGATTTATAAGGCCCAGCCGGGCGATGCTTATTATATTATGGATATCAGTTCGCAGCTCAGTTGTGCCGGTTCCAGCCCTGTATTGTTGTTGGAGTATCGGTATGGTGGTCTCGGTATCCGTGCTACGCAGCAGTGGGATAATAAAAACAGCACTACCTTGACTTCCGAAGGAAAAGATCGTAAAGGGGCTGATGGCAGCACTGCCCGCTGGTGCCTGACCCAGGGTAGTTTGGGCAATGACTATGGAGGGTTGGAAATGATGAGCCACCCTGTCAATTACAATCATCCTGAACCATTGAGGGTATGGCCCGAAAATATGAATGGCCGCGGCGATGTCTTTTTGAATTTTTCTCCAACCAAAAATAAGAACTGGTTACTGGAGCCGGGCAGGAGCTATCTTTTGAAATATAGGTTTTTGATTTTTGATAAT
>JBCNOR010000335.1:0-5949 GCA_039593785.1 Niabella sp.
TAGGCCGCCTCCAAAAACGAAAAAAGGTCGCCTCATACTTTTGAGACGACCTCTTCATTGTTATACATTAAGGTCTGATACCTTTCAACCACCTCAGGTTAATTTGCTTAGCGCAAAAGCCGCGCTGGCACTGGAGTCCAGCTCATCCAGCTGCCGGTAGCCATCTACATGCAGCGCATTTACATAGAGGCTTTGTGTGAATGCCGCTCTTCCACCGGCGGCGCAGGTTTGCATTAATTCATCCGGGCTAAACTCCAGGTCTGGCGCGTCATCCGGCATATATACGCCATCCACATCTCTTACATACCGGCCTGCGTCTCCAATCACCATACCGCTGATACCGGCTACCGTAGGATAAGCCCCGGTACCTGCATTGCCTCTTCCTACACTAAAAGAAAAGTCAGCAAAGTTATTGGCCTGCCAGGCTTTAAACGGAATGGAAATATTCTTATCCCCGCCATTGGAATAATCCAGGAAGCCACAGGGATTGGATACTTTGTAAGGACCACCCGGGCCGCTGGTAAGTCTAACAGGATGTATCTCTGCTACTGTTTTATTATTCAGGCTATCAACCCTCACCACCATTTTGAAAGCATTCATACCATTGCAAACTCCAAAATATTCCGCCGGTGCTGTTTCACTACTATTGAAGTTAGCAACAGTGGGGACCTGGAAGAATGACTGTGGTGGATTCACCCTATTGCCCGCCTGATCAAATATCTCCAGCCAGAATTCATAGAGTCCATCTCCCGCAAGTGTCCGGGTATCGAGGTCGGTAGTCAATACATCCATGCTCATCCAACCTACGGAATCTGTAATACCCTCAAAGCCTACCGGATTAATTGGAGGGATCAGGTACAGCGCTTTACTATTGACTGTAAAAGGTCCCAGCAGTACCGACCGTACATCGAAATGTTTGGTAACACCCTCCATTCGCTCTACCAGGTAAGGACGATGTATGTTAGCGGTCAAAGCAATATCAGCACCAGACTCTGGTACCATGGCTTCATTATGTGTTTTTCTGCACATCCACCGGAAATATTTAGCACCAGACAAAGGAAGCCCGCTTCCGAAAATTATAGAGAAATGAAGCTTCGCACTGGTGGCCGTAGTTGCAAACGGCGAGCGGTGATCGGCTCCGTACCTGAACAAACCCTTTCTTTCGAAAGGCACACCCTGAATGGGCGTATTATCAGAGGTTTGCAAAACATCTCTTACCGAGAAATTCCCAATGGTTCGTATCCACACCGCTTCACCACCCAATACAGGACCACAGTTCGACGTCACTCTCGGATCTGTAATACTGATATTGATTTCGGATCCGCAAACATAGTCCCAACGGGTATTACAGGCTACGGCCGGGCGATATACCGTTTCCCACACACCATTGATCAAACATTCTACCCAGATATAAATATCGGGCTTATCGCCGTTAGTGAAATAGGTAATATTGGTGTCGAAGCGACCGTTTTCATCGGTATAAGTAGTTTTAATTTTATCGCAACGGTAAAAATAAGGCCATAACCAGGGAATACGGCAAAAGTGCGGGATGAGCAATTTGAAATTATTAACCAGCTCATTTCTCAGCACCGGGATATTAGTAGTATTGAACCTCGCGGCTATTGCGGGTTCCAGCTTAATGATCGGTTCGGCAACGGGTGTGGTATTAGCGGGCCGTACTAATATATTCGGCCGGGTGATCTGCGGGTTGATTAAAACATTAGGTTTGGGAATATTGATTTTTGGAGCTACCCTGAAAAGCTCGGGTATCCGCAGGATAACGGGGTCGGGAATTTTCCTGATCAGCCAGAATATTTTATCAACTTCGCAAATGTTTACCCGGGCTTTGCAAACGGGAAGCGGTACCTGGTTGTTGCCAATAATATAGGTTTTGGTTAAACGCCCCAGTACCCTGCAAAAGCGAAGCAGCCAGTACTCGGTAAATATAGGCGGGATGGGCTTTATAACAGGTCGGTTTCCATCGCGCCAGTCAATAGATGAAATATAAGGCCTGAAACGCTCCAATTGCTGCAAATGGGTAACGCCTTCAAGGCTGTCGTCTGTATCAGGAAGTACAACTACCTGCAGGTTACCTCGTTTTAAAAAAGCTTCGTCAAAGCTGGCATCTCCCTTTTCATCTACAGGAGATTGCTGAATAATGTTTCCCTGCGCATCGGCAAGAATTACAGAAAGGTTCACCGGTTCCTGCAGTGGTTTTTCAAACTGCACCGGCATTTTAAAGGTTGCCATATAAAGGTGTTTTTATGTTTAGAGTGTTGATGCTACTCCTGGAATTTGTACATACAAATATACCTGGTAAGCCAGGGCCTGACAATACCTAATAGAGGCTATGCAGAAATAGCAGGCTTTATATTTAAAAAAATATAAAACATTAAGGGGTTAAGGTAGTTAAGGGGTAACTATGCCCGACAATTCTCTTAATGGACCTTAATACCTTCATGGTTTAAAATAGAAAAAAATTAAGGAGTTGAGGGTAGTTAAGGAAAGAGCATGCTCAAAACATTCTCTTAATGACCCTTAATTCCTTCATGGTTCAAATAGAAAAAACACTAAGGGGTTAAGGGTAGCTAAGGTTTATTCCACTCAATTCACTCTTTTCATGCATCTTAATTCCTTCATGGTTTTAAATAGAAAAAACATTAAGGAGTTAAGGGTAGTTAAGGAAAGAGCATGCTCAAAACATTCTCTTAATGCACCTCAATACCTTCATGGTTTAAATAGAAAAACATTAAGGAGTTTAGATTAGTTAAGTCGATCATTATTCACCATTCCTTTAATACCCGTACTTATCCTTCCAGAGCTTTTTCAAATAATTGCGTAGTTCATTCTCGCGCGGATTGTTACCCGGATCATAGAATTTAGTTCCGGCGATGGCGTCGGGCAGGTATTCCTGCTCTGAAAAGTTATTATCGTAGCTATGGGAATACTGATAGCCTTTTCCATAGTCGAGGTTCTTCATCAGTTTAGTAGGCGCATTCCTGATATGCAAAGGAACCGGCAGATCGCCCGTTCGATTGACAAGGGCCAGCGCATCATTAATAGCTACATAGGAAGCATTACTCTTGGGCGACGTAGCTAAGTATACTGCACATTGCGACAAGATAATCCTTGATTCGGGATGGCCTATTTTATTAACGGCATCAAATGTAGCATTGGCCAGCAACAGGGCGTTAGGGTTTGCATTACCAATATCCTCACTGGCCAGTATTACCATCCTTCGGGCAATAAATTTCACATCCTCGCCGCCCTCAATCATACGCGCCAGCCAGTACACAGCGCCGTTCGGATCACTACCCCGCATGGATTTTATAAAGGCTGATATAATATCGTAATGTTGCTCACCGCTCTTATCATACAAAGCCACTTTCTTTTGAGCAATCTCCATTACCAGGGCATCGGTCACTTCTACTTTATCCCTCGAAGTATTGCAAACCAGTTCCAATAAGTTTAACAGTTTACGGGCATCGCCGCCACTGATATTTATTAAAGCACCTGTCTCTTTTAAGTTGATCTTTTTCTTTTTGAGCACCTCATCTTCTTTTATTGCTTTATGAAGCAGGGCTATCAGATCTTTCTCTTCCAGCGATTTCAACACGTACACCTGGCAACGGCTGAGCAAGGCACTGTTTACTTCAAAAGAAGGGTTCTCGGTGGTTGCACCAATCAGCGTGATGATACCTTTCTCAACGGCATGCAATAAAGCATCCTGCTGGCTCTTATTAAACCGGTGGATCTCATCTATAAATAAAATGCTCTGGTATTCGTGTTTGGCCTTTTCTATAACCTCGCGCACTTCTTTTACACCGGCGTTTACGGCACTCAATGCAAAAAAAGACATAGAAAGTTCCTGTGCAATAATATTCGCAAGCGTAGTTTTACCCGTTCCGGGCGGTCCCCAAAAAATAACAGAACCGAGCGATTTATTTTCTACCGATTTGCGCAACACACTACCCTTCCCTATCAGGTGTTGCTGACCTACTACATCATCCAGGGTTTGGGGCCTTATCCGTTCAGCTAAAGGAATCATTTACCAAAAAACTTCAATAACAATAAAAAGGAAATCTAGGGCACATTGGTGTTAACAAAATTTTGAATAGCATTTATGGATGTAGCCCAACTATCCCAGCTTGACCAGCCATGACCTTGCTCTTTTAAACCTGCAACATAGGTTACTCTAACGTTTAATGAAGCCAGTTTATCACGTAAGGCAAAAGATTGCGATTCAGGTACTGTATCATCGCCGCCGCCATGTAGTATAAGGGTTGGTGGATCGCTGGCATCTACATGTGTGATAGGACTGCTTTCGCTATACGCCCCAGGTTTTGAAGAAGGTGTACCTCCCAAAAATATCCTCAATCCTTGTCGAATCAACCCATCGCCTGTATTATAAAGTGCCGTCATATCGGTAGGCCCATAAAAATCAATTACGGCTTTTGGCCTTATTGGACCGGTTTGTTTATAGGCCTGCACTAAGGCCATTTGCGCGCCCGCACTCATTCCTACGTAAACCCACTTGTCCGAAATTCCAAAAGCAGCCCTATTATCATATATATATTTAACTGCCTTAATCATATCGTTTTCTTGAGTGGGATAAATATTTGAGCCATCTGTTTTTGCCAACCTGTAATTCATATTAAATATAGCCCAATCCGGAAATTTCTTTTTCAAAGAATCTAATAAATGTACAATATACTGATCATCCTCGGTACCATTTTTATCCCCGTCAAGCCAGGCGCCTCCATGTACTAAAAGAAACACTTTAGTAGTAGCAGTTGATCGATTGGCCGGCAAATAAATATCCATTACCTGTGCTGCATTATCATCATTGCCATAGATTTTGTTCAGCTCGGTTTTAGCTTCAGCGAAGTTGCCTGGCGTTACTATATCGGGATCGTCTTTCTTTATTTTATCCTTTTCGCAGGAAAAAATAGTGATGGCTATCAGAAATACAAAAATCTTCTTCATATAAGGGTGACTTTTCATTATCAATCTTGTTCAAATCAGCACCAAACTTAATCATTTTTACCGCTATAAATGCTATTTGCTTTTTCTGGCATTTTGGCTTTACTTTGTGCAAATCATTTTTTATCAAAAATATTTACAACATATCTTCTTTTTTACAGCAGCATCTCGACCTGCTGAATCACTGACGCAGGTCTTTTTACCTGCAACCCGTTTACTCATTTTAAAAAGAAACTGATATGTCTTTCGCTACGCAGCAAGCGTCTCCTTATTATATTGAGCTGGAAGAACAATATGGCGCCCATAACTATCATCCCCTGCCCGTTGTTTTGTCTAAAGGACAGGGCGTGTATGTTTGGGATGTAGAAGGCCGCCAATATTTTGATTTTTTAAGTGGCTATTCTGCAGTTAACCAGGGGCATTGCCACCCTAAAATAGTTGCTGCTTTTATTGAGCAGGCACAAACCCTCACCCTAACCAGTCGCGCCTTTTATAATAATAAGCTGGGCGAGTTTGAGAAATACATTACCCAACTATTAGGCTATGATAAAGTATTAGCTATGAATACAGGGGTTGAAGCGGTTGAAACCGCTATCAAACTTTGTCGCAAATGGGCATACGAGGTAAAAGGCATTCCTGAAAACCAGGCTAAGATTATTGTTTGTAATAATAATTTTCATGGCCGCACTACTACCGTGATATCTTTTAGCAGCGATCCCTCCTCTAAAAACAACTTCGGTCCGTTTGCGGAAGGATTTATCAGCATTCCTTATAATGATATCGTAGCCCTGAATAATGTACTCAAGTCTGAAGAAAATATCGCCGGCTTTCTGGTTGAACCCATACAGGGCGAAGCAGGTGTTTTTGTGCCCAAAGAGGGATACCTCCATCAATGTAAAACATTATGCGAAGCACATAATATTTTATTTATAGCCGACGAAATTCAGACAGGCTTATGCAGAACCG
>JBCNOR010000336.1:0-5936 GCA_039593785.1 Niabella sp.
CGCTAATGGTAAAGGGGGCTAATAATGATGGTATATGGAGTGATACAAAAGAAATGTCGATTGTGATCCTCCCTCCCTTCTGGCGAACCTGGTGGGCTTATCTTATTTATATTTTGCTGTTCTCCGGAATCTTATTCGTAATCATCCGCTTTTTTTATTTAAGAGAATTAATAAAAAAAGAAGAAGCATTACACCAGCATAAACTTGATTTTTTCACCAATGTTACACATGAAATAAGAACACATCTGACATTGATCATGGCGCCGGTTGATAAAATGATCTCTGACCGGGCCAATGACGGTTATCTCCAGCAACAGTTTCAGCATATTAAAAAAAATGCCAACAACCTATTACGGTTGTCTGAAGAGCTGATGGATTTCAGAAAAGCGGAAACAGAAAACATGCGCCTACAGATAGCGCCCCACGAGATTGTTACATTTATTAAAGAAATATACGAGCATTTCACAGAAATATCGTTGGCCCGGGATATGCATATATCTTTTACCCATACTATTCAACACCAGGTTTTGTATTTTGATGCCGAACAACTGGAAAAAGTTTTCTTCAACCTCATCAGTAATGCATTTAAGTTTACGCCCGATGGAGGTAAGATACAGGTACATGTGGAAGACGTGCAACATTATATAAAAGTATCAGTAACAGACAACGGACGAGGAATAGCTCCCGAATACAAGGACAAGCTTTTTAATAATTTTTTCCAGGTTAACGACAGCGGCTCGCAGAATAAAGGATATGGTATCGGCCTTGCCTTATCCAGTAAAATCGCCGCGCTACATGGTGCACGCATCGAGGTGGAAAGCGAGCTTTCTGAAAACAACCTTCAGAAAAGGCACACTACTTTTTCTGTATTTCTTCAAAAGGGATCAGAGCATTTTAACCAGCGAATTAACACGCCCGCCCCCCAGGTAACTTTAGATAAAGCCCTGCCGGAAACATTTGCAACGGAACCAGCCAATAAACTTGCACCTGCCACCCTTGCTGACAATAAGCCGGAAGATCTTAAAAAATTTTCTATACTGGTTGTTGATGACAACCCAGGTATACGGCAAACGATACAGGAAATCCTGGAACCAACACATCATGTTATTTTAAAGGATAACGCAACGCATGGATGGGACTATGCAATTGAGTACCTGCCCGACATCATCATTAGCGATGTGATGATGCCCGATGAAGATGGACTAAGTTTCTGCAACCGGCTTAAATCGGATTTAAGAACCTGCCATATCCCCGTGATCCTGCTTACCGCCAAATCAACACAGCAAGATCATATCGAGGGGTTATACAAAGGGGCCGATCTGTACCTTACCAAGCCTTTTAACCGTACCATACTCGAACTAAACGTGGGTAACCTGCTGGCTACCAGCGAAAGGGTAAGGCGACATGTAGAGCTTCGTATTCAACAGGGCTTACTAAATACCGCCGGCAACGTTCCAAGCGAACCTGTAGCGAATCCTTTGGATGATGAATTCCTGAAAGAAGTATTACACATTATTGAAAGCAATATCGACGAGTCAGAATTTAACGTTACTGTACTGGCACAAAAAGTAGCGATGAGCGTTCCGGTACTTTATAAAAAAATGAAGGCCGTCACCAACCTTTCTGTAAACGATTTTATCAAATCGGTGAAGCTTCAAAAAGCAGCAGAGCTGCTGCGTACTACCAACATGGCTGTTTATGAAGTTTGTTATGCCGTAGGATTCCAGGACAGAAAACACTTCAGTACCGAATTCAAAAAGAAATTTGGAAACAGCCCTAAACAATATGCTATGTCAGTTCGCGGTAATCAACCTGATGAGGGCGCCGGCAATGCAGATGAACCCGGCGCATAAACGCTTTTGTGGCAGGGATTTTGACCATATCCCTGCATGAAAATCCTCCTGACCGGCGCTACCGGTTATATCGGCAAACGGTTATTGATTCAGTTATTGAAAGAGGGACATCACGTCGTTTGCGCAGTCAGGGATCAACACCGCTTCAATACCTCCAAATATAAAGACGCTGCAGGAACGCTGGAGGTTGTTGAATGCGATTTTTCGGATAAGTCAGGCTTATCTGTTATTCCCCCTGAACTGGATATCGCCTACTACCTGATCCATTCTATGTCGGAAGGCGGTGATTTCTCCAAAACTGAAAAGCAAGGCGCCGAAAATTTCCGTGAAGCTGTTGAAAAAACAAGCGCGGCTCAGGTCATCTACCTCACCGGTATTGTAAACGAAGAAAAGCTATCAAGGCATCTAAATTCAAGGAAAGCTGTTGAACAAGCGCTTCAAAGCAGGAAATACGCGCTTACCGCTTTGAGAGCCGGGATCATTGTAGGCTCGGGAAGCGCGTCCTTCGAAATAATACGCGACCTTGCCGAAAAGTTACCCGTAATGATTGCACCCATATGGATTAAAACCCGGTGCCAGCCTATTGCCATACGAAACGTGATCGAGTTTTTAACCGGGGTTAAGTTGCAGGCATTTACTTACAACCGGCATTTCGATATTGCAGGTAAAGAGATACTGACCTACAAAGAAATGATCCTGCAATATGCCCGGACACGGAACTTAAAAAGAACCATTATAACAGTTCCCTTTTTCTCGCCCCGCCTTTCCTCCTATTGGTTATACTTTATCACTTCTACCAGTTATACACTGGCAAAGAACCTGGTAGATAGTATGAAAGTAGATGTGGTAGCGCAGGCCAATGACCTTGACCAGCAATTGGGAGTACAGCTCATCAGTTACCGCGATGCTATCCAACTGGCTTTTGACAAGATTGAGCAAAACGATGTCCTGTCCAGCTGGCACGATTCGTTTCCAGATCATTTTCACAAAAGAAATGTATGGCAGTACCTGGAAGTGCCGGAAAAGGGTTGCTTTAAAGACAAGAAACAGCGCACTGTAGCCAATGAAGAGGAAACCTTGAACCGCATATTCGGCATAGGAGGTTCAAAAGGATGGTATTCCTCTTCTATGTTATGGAAGCTGAGAGGACTGCTGGATAAATTGTTTGGGGGTGTAGGGTTAAGCAGGGGCAGAAGAGATATCCGCGTGCTTGAACCTGGCGACAGCGTTGATTTCTGGCGTGTGCTGTACGCTAACCGCGATGAAAAAAGGCTGCTGCTTTTTGCTGAAATGAAGATGCCGGGTGAAGCCTGGCTTGAGTTTACGATTAAAAACAATGTGCTTTATCAAACTGCTACCTTCCGTCCCAGCGGACTTGCAGGTCGGCTTTACTGGTATATGGTTTATCCCTTTCACTTTTTCATTTTCAATTCTATGATCCGGCAATTGACAGGCAATGAAAAATAAGACAACGGGGTTCCCTGCTATTTATCTGCATCTTTCCTAAATTTAGCTAATGAAAAAATCATTATTCCTGTTGCTGTCCGTACTCTTCATTTTACAGGCGCAAGCTCAGCAAGTTCAAATCATTGCACGAGGATCCAAAACCAGTTTCCGGGGTCTCAGTATTAAAGGCACCTCCATTTGGGTAAGTGGCAGTGGCGGTACCGTTGGCCGGTCAATTGATGGAGGTAACAGCTGGCAATGGCAAACTATCAAGGGATATGAGCGGACCGAGTTTCGGGATATAGAAGCACTGGACGAACAAACAGCCGTAGTTATGGTCATTGCATCTCCCGCTTATATCTTAAAAACATCAGATGGGGGGAAAACCTGGACCCAAGTATATGAGAACAGGGATACCGCTATGTTTTTAGACGCCATGGCTTTCAAAAATGCAAAAGAGGGCATAGTAATAGGCGATCCCATTAACAATAAAATATTCGTGGCACAAACCAAGGATGGTGGCAACAGCTGGCAGGCCACCAACGCATTGCAACTGCCGCCTGCAAAGCCGGGAGAAGCTTTTTTTGCGGCAAGCGGCTCCAATATTATATGGTCATCATTGGGTTATTGTATCGTAAGTGGAGGAACAGCTTCCCGTTTTTTCACCAGTAAGAAAACAGTAACATTACCCACTACTCAGGGTCAGCAAATGACAGGCGCCAATGGGATTGCAGCGCGGGGTAAAATACTGTTGGTGGCCAGCGGGGATTATAATAATCGTAATAATCCGGATAGTGCTTTCGTTTACAGTCATGACCTGGGGAAAACCTGGCAACTACCTGTTACAATGCCGGGAGGTTATAGAAGCGCCGTATGCTTTACAGGTGAAAAAACTGCCGTTACCTGCGGCATAACGGGTATAGACATTAGTAGCGATGGCGGAGTTAACTGGAAAAAGATAAGCGAAGAAGGCTTTAACACCTGTGCATATAATAAGGCTGACCACTCAGTATATTTTGTAGGAAATAATGGCAGGGTTGGGAAATTACAATTATAGTACTTTCTAACCCTGCCAGGTGGATCGCTCATAGGTGAAAGTGGTGCGTTGCATAAATTAGCCGTATTAAGGTCCAATAATTTTAATGAGTCAAAAGTAAAAGGCAGCACGAGCAGATACAACGGGGATTTACAGGATTAAATACGGGGAAATTCCCGTATTTGAATTTACATACACATTGTATGTTTGCCACATCTTCTGTGTATCATAAACACTATAAAAATGTCAGTAAATAATCAATGTAAGCTGGAGTTTTACTTTACCCGGGAAAAAATAGAAGCTCTTTTAAAGGAAAACCCAAACGCAAAAGGCATCATCATCAGCCAGGAAATAAAAGTGCGTTTCACTGCTGATAATGAAAAGCTGAATGTGATAGAAATATGCGCGCGTGCCGATAACGGGAAGGCAAAATCCCGCGGTTTGGAAAGCCCTGCACATGGATGCCCCTACCCTCCCGGATGCGGTACAACAACCGAAATCGAACAATAACTAAACATAACTATAACGTTGAAAATCATTGCAGAAATATTAAATATTTTAGACTCCCTGGGCCCGGCTCTTGCTGTAGGAGTTTTGTTAGCCGGCAAACGGGCACTTCCCAGGGAGTTACTGCCTATACTCACGTTCTGCCTTGTTCAGCTGTTATGCAATACAACTGCCACTATTATTGAACGACTGGCTATACCCAATAGTTTCTTTTTCCTGCAAAACAATTATTGGGTATACAAATTAAACTCTACATCCTGTTTTCTGATAGTTTTATACTTGTTTGCCAGACATCTGCTTCATTTCAAACTACCGCTGTTATATGGTTTCTTATTGTTATATGCACTGGTGTCCGTTCTGCTGATTATAAATGGTGATGGCATTTCACAATTTAATTCGGTGAGCTCCGCCCTCGAAAGCATTGTAATCGTTGCATTATGCCTCTACTTCTTTTATTCTAAACTTATTAATACGCAGGAAGAAATAAGCATTCCTGAAACCAGTATTTTTTGGTGTGTGGTTGGAATATTTACTTATTATGCCGGGGCATTTTTTATATTTATATCATATAAGTATCTTATTGGTTCAAATGGTAGCGCAGTTGGTGTTTTGTGGCGATTTCATAATATTCTTTTATTTATTTGTAGCCTGTACATTAGCTACGGCATCTTATGCAAAAATTATCGAACGATATTGTCGTAATACTGGGCGCTTCAGTCTTTCTTCTTTTAATTACCTTATTTATAGTTGTTCTATTAATGGCCTACAAACGCAGAGATTATAAACACCTGAAAGAAAAACGACTGCTTGAAGAAGATTTCAACAACCAGTTATTAAGGTCACAAATTGAAGTACAGGAGCAAACGTTCTCACAAATAGGCAAAGAACTACATGACAATGTGGGACAGCTCCTGAGTACGTCCCGTATGTTGATCGGACTGGCAGAGCGAAGCCTGCAAACGCCTCCGGATACCTTACTAACAGCTAATGCCACCATTGGCAAAGCCATTAGTGAACTCAGATCCTTGTCCAAGTCACTCGACAAAGACTGGCTTTCCCAATTCAATCTATTGGACAACCTTAAAACAGAGGTT
>JBCNOR010000337.1:0-5926 GCA_039593785.1 Niabella sp.
AAAAAATACATGAAAAAAGTTTTAGTGCTTTGTACCGGCAATAGCTGCCGCAGCCAGATTGCCGAAGGTTATTTAAAACATTTTGCCGGGGATAAGGCGGAGATCTATAGCGCCGGTGTAGAAACGCATGGCGTAAACCCTAAGGCAATAGCTACTATGAAAGCCGATGGTATTGATATTTCAGGCCATACCTCTAACAACGTTACAGAGTACAGTAATATCGATTTTGACTATGTTATTACTGTATGTGATAATGCTAAAGAAAGATGCCCCTTCTTCCCTACTCATGCGGTAAAATTCCATTATAATTTTCCTGATCCTGCAAAGTTCCAGGGCACAGAGGAAGCAACGGAAAAGGAATTTGCAAGAGTAAGAGATATGATAAAAGACTATGCTAAAAACTTTGTTGAAACCAACTTATAATGCGTGCAGACCATAGCGCCCCATACAGGAACGTAAAAGATCTTCTGCTAACCGGTTCTATAACCACATAGGCACATAGAAGTGATGGATTTTTTGAGAATAGCAGTAGCACATCATAGTTTTTTCATCTTCGATGAAAACTGTTATAAGCTATGTTCCCTTAATAGTATGAAAAAGCTATGTAGCTATCCAGAACGGTCGGGACAAGTTGATGTTTCAAAAAAGTTTAAACAACTTCAATACCTGCACGCAACCAGCTTATTAAAGCAGATACCTTTTCCTGTACTATCTCCAACTCTTTAAACCCTACTTCAAAACCTTCATCATACCTGGCGGCGCAATAGGATTTTTGAAGTAAGCGGAATGTATCCCTCTCTTTTTGTGTTATGCCCCCAAAGCCTGCTGCTACCTGTGGTGCTAAAAAACTAAGGTACTGGTTGAGGTGGTGAATATTATGAATGCGCAGCTGTAATCCCGTTTGCGATTGAATAAAAGCTGTTAACACCAGCTCTGTAGCCTGGTGATACATAAAAAGTGCCAGCTTATAGTGTTTGCGAACGGTAAAGAGCTGCGCCCCGGCCATATACTCGTTAAAAAGCGTAACGCATTTTAGGAAACCGGTTTGCCCCGTTGGCGAAGTGCTTTCTGCAAGCACATCTTTACTCCATTCTTGTAATTGCGGGTGGGTGTTATAAATAACCGGGGCGTTTAATACAACGGTTACTGCAAAAGCGTTCTTTTCATGCAGCTCACGTACAAAGCTGCTGGTTTGCATTACCATGCAGCTAACCGTATGGTAGCGGCTGCAGTTTTGCTCCATGGCTTCCTGGTACATTTTAAGCCGCTTATCATCTCCGGTAATTAATACCAGCAGCCAAAAAGCGCTGGTATGTGCAGCGGAAGCGCCGGGTGGTGCAAATATATTTTGAGCCGTATTGAGTTTTTTGGCTAAAACAAAGATGGTGTTCACCTGTGTAATTGGGGTAATGGTGTTCACCACCTTTGTGGCTATGGCTTTATCTGCTTCGGTGAGATAAAGCGCTGTAGGGTTAGCAACGGTATGTTCTTTCATAACTGGTTGTTTTTAGTATGCCTATGTTTACGGAACCATTTTTTAAACCACCAGTTTTGGTGTTGATCTCTCCATTGGGTATACCGGTTTATTGTTTTGCGATTGCCCTCGCCGGGAAACAGCATGCCCACGGCATCCATCTCTTTAAAAAGCTGACGCATGTCAGCCTCGGTATACTGCTGCTGCCCGTAGCCGTGTGTAATAAAATAATTAATGAGGTGCTCTTTGGCCGCGCCCCTGCCCTCGCGGTTCCAACTGCCGCAGCCCAGGTTATCCATAAAATCGGTGATCATTTCTTTTGGCGTTGTGCCCACCAGGCGGCAGAGCAGCAGGAAGGGATAAGGCAAAATGAAATGGTAATGGGCAACACGATCCCAGGCGCCGGTTTGCCATTTTAGCTCGGGCTTGGGCTTGCGTTGTTTTTGTTGGGGTGTAGGCTTCTTTTTCATGGTATATGTTTCTATACCCTAAATCTCCGCCCGCTGCCGTCGCTATCCTAATTGAAAAGGCAATAAATTATTGGGTAAATGAGGTATTTTAGCGAAACGGTTTGTTTACCTTTGAAAAACGTATTAAATAAAATCTTATGGAGAAAACAATACATCAGGGCAGAAATGTAAAACGGTTTAGAGAAATGTTGGGTATGAAACAGGAAGCATTTGCCTTACAATTGGGTGATGACTGGAACCAGCGTAAAATATCATTGCTGGAACAAAAAGATGTAATAGATGACCCTTTGTTGCAGCAAATTGCTGATGTGTTAAAAGTGCCGGTTGAGGCCATAAAGAACTTTGACGAAGAACAAGCCATTCATAATATACAAAACAACTACGATAATGCAGTTGTCAACTCCGGGCCTACAATAAATTATAAATGTGATTTCAATCCATTAGAAAAATGGGCGGAGGAAATTGCCGAAAATCGCAAATTATATGAGCGCTTATTGCAGGCGGAAAAGGAGAAAATGGAGCTGTTGCAGAAGCTGGTAGAGAAGTTGGAGGGGAAATAGCGTTGTCATTTAACACTATCAATATTTTTAATTTTACTAATTCGAAGCAATAACACTAAACCTTTCGTTGTTCCCATTACTTTGTATATACGCATACGTGCTTGCCAATACAGTGCTAACTTTCTCAGAAAGCCCAACTTTCGTTATTCCCGGCTGAACAATGTGAATAACAAATTTTAAAACTTTAGGCTTTTCTAATATCGCTTTGCATACACCAAGAGTGCCCTTTACAAACTTTTTATCCTCCTTATTTCTAATTCTTTCAATGAGTTTTTTCAAAAAGGTCTGTTTATTGGTTGTCCACACAAGAGACTTATTTGCTTGTCCGCATACATCGTATACGTCATTAATTCTGTCTCCCTCCTCAGTTCCGCCGGATTTTTTAGCATGATATAGATCAATTTCAATTGACGCCTCCGTTTCTTGTATGGTGATAAAATCAGCAATTTCGCCTGGGCCATGATCATAAATTATTATATCGGCCTCAACATTTTTTAGGTGATCCAGTAAACCTTCGTGTATAGATTGTTTGTTTCTATTTGCAGCCTTGTCAGCGTCATTAGCATAAAACTCTTTAGTTATATCTATATTATTTGCATTCCAGTCAAAGACTGTTATCAACTCATTATCATAATGCAGACTTCCTTCATTTGGGGTGGGATGCCACTCATGATTGTAGACCATAGAAAAATCAGTTAAAAAGAATTTCAATGAGCATTCATTGAGATATGTTATAAGATCTGCTCCTTCTATCTCATACTCGACATCAGATCCCTCCGCTAGTAAAAAATGCTCTGTAAAAGAATAAGTAATAGGAATGACCAACTCTTCATGCAGCAGTTTCAATTTTATTCTTTGACTCGTGCTTTCACCGGGTATAAAAATTATATCGAAATCTAGGAGCTGCAAGTCTAAAAGTAATTCATCTTCTTTTCTAACATAAAGAATGGGGTGATTGATGAATGTACGATGATCCCACGTTACAGCATATATCGGTTGTGGAAATGCTGTGACTGGTTTCCCAATTGGTAAGTGGTCAAAACCTGTATTTGTTTTTACTACGGCATCGCTATTTATTTTCTTGCCGAAAAGATTACAAAAAGCAATAAATTCATTGACTTTTAAATATGCATTGCTCCATATTTTTGAACCGCTACTGTAACCGATAGTTATAGTATTGTTATCTTCATTTTTTGCCTTCGCATAAATATGACCGTTAGAATACATTCTCCCATCGCTTTTCTTAATCGCATTTTGAGCACTTGAGCCGGTTATCGTTTTGTATGACTCTCCACTTCCCGCTGCTCTATTCTGCATACCTATGTTAAAAAAATCTATCTCCGTCAAGTTTGCTAATACCTTATTAATATCTTCTTTAGGAATTCTTTCGTATGAGGTAGTGAACTGGCCAATCAGAAAATCGTAAAATTGTGGAGTTCGTATTGAAGAGTTTAAAAAAAGTAACCCTTCCTCTTCAAAGTAATAGAGCATGAAAATATAGTGCTGTGTATTAATTAAATCATCTGAGTTAAGCCATTTTGGCTTTTTGATCTCTTTAGTAATAAAGACGACAGAAGAATTCTCTTCACTCTTAAAATGATAAATTATTTCATGTCCCCTTATAGTAAGCAACGCGTCAATATCAAAATTACTAACCCTATAAATTTTGACATGAAAAAAGGGATTAATGTTATACAAAGAAAACTCTCCTTGTTCTTGTCCGGTTTCTTCGGCCAATACAAATGAGTTAACAACTTCCTTAGTCTCATCTTCCCTTCCTATCCGTTCCTCACTGAGATTAACAATTATTTCATCCCAGATAGCTCCCTCTTGGTAAAGTTGCTGTTTGCCCAATGCTATATCGTTTGGCGAAGCAAGGAACTTAGCCCGCCCAATGTCATTAGCATTGGTTCTGGCAAATCGCCCAATAAACTGCAGAGTAATAGCTAGAGACTTGTGTGGAGCATGAATTGCAGCAATTTTAAGATTGGGAAAGTCAAAACCCTCGCCAAGCATATTCACACAAATGATTCCATCAAGTCTTTTCTCCCTTAATGCCTTAATTGTTTTCTGAATATAACTATAGGATTGGCTGCTATCTATTTTGCGAACCTTTAATGTTGTCTGCTCTTTGTATATCTTTAGCAGTTCTCTAGCATGATCTCTTCTTTCCGTTCTAATCAAGACATAATGATTTAAACCAGCATCACGATCTTCATTAAATATTTTTTCGGTGGCCTTAGCCAATGACAAATCTGCGGATTGCCCCCCTTGTTGAGTAACAGGCAAATAGCCAATTTGACCAAAGACATTATCTTCTTTTGCTTTCGATAATGGGTAATTGTATACTAATTTCCCGGGCACCTCTTTTTTATCTCTCCTAAACGGAGTTGCCGTAAATAGTACTTTCTTAGAATTAGCAAAATAGTCAAGTAGCCCCTGCCATGTCTTTGCTGGAGCGTGATGCGCTTCATCAACCAGTATCAAATCAAATAAATCAATAGCTGGAATTACACCTTCCTCAATACTATTATATAAGCTATTCGGAATACCAACAACAACATCATAATCCACAAGGGCATTCCAGTCCTCAATTGTTGTCAAGGTAGATGTAACTTCTTTTACCTTGGGGTTTTCAATTTCTTCATTAACTACAGTTAATCTTCTTAGTGTTGTTAATTCTGAAAATTCATTTACAATCTGCCCCCGTACTAATACACTTGAGCTAACAACTAAGACTCTTTTAGCTTTTAATAAGAATGCAGCCATTACTAGCACCGCTGTTTTTCCGGCACCAGTGGGTAACACCACAAGAGCTGCTTCTTTACTATAAAGAGAAAAATGTGCTCCAACAGCATGAATGGCTCCTAACTGAGCATTACGTAATCCTACTTCCGAATCCGGGAAAGAGATCCATTTATAGTTTGAAGAAAAATAGTCCATAATTTATTATATTCGACACTCTTGCGGTGCAATCAAGTTTCCAATAACTAAGCGGAAATCCAATCAAAATCAATGAGATGCGCCAGATTGTCTGTTAGCGTCTTATCTCGGTTAGATCGTAAATACTTTCCCGAATAACCGTTGACTACCTCTACATTTTCGCCGACATTCCAACCGGCTTTAGTATAATTCCAGATCCAAGTTGTTGCAGAGTTTCCATATAATTCCAAAAGTGCGATCGCCTGCGCCTTGGACATTTTTTTTGCCCTTGTTATTGAATCACTTCCTACTTCATGAAAAGCGTAATGGGTTATTACATTATTTGAGTCTTTCCAAACGCCCGAAATTCTATATAATGCCATGTACTAAAATTTAACTTAATAAGTAAATAATGTTATTTATAAAATTGAGTATATAAGGTATGATGACTTGTATTCATACCTTGCTTAAATAAGTTTTATACTTAAGCCGCTATTAGG
>JBCNOR010000338.1:0-5920 GCA_039593785.1 Niabella sp.
GCATCAGCAAAACTTTATGGACATCGAAACGCCATTCCTGATCAAATCCACACCGGAAGGCGCAAGAGATTTTGTAGTACCCAGTCGTATGAACCCGGGTGAATTTTATGCTTTACCCCAGTCTCCGCAAACCTTTAAGCAATTATTAATGGTGAGCGGTTACGACCGGTATTACCAGATTGTAAAATGCTTCAGAGATGAGGATCTTCGTGCAGACCGCCAGCCCGAGTTTACGCAGATAGATTGTGAAATGGCTTTTGTGACACAGGAGGATGTGCTCAACATGTTTGAAAACCTGATCAAATACATTTTTAAAACAGTAAAAGGTATTGATTATAACGAAGCGGTGGAGCGTATGAGCTGGCAGGAAGCGATGTGGCAGTACGGGAATGATAAGCCGGACATCCGCTTTGGCATGAAGCTGCTGAATATAAAATACCCCAAGCATGTATTTTCAGATAAAGAAGAAAATGCACACCTGGTGGATGGCGCCGATTTCCAGGTATTTGATGCGGCGGAAACAGTTATTGCGATTGCAGTACCGGGTTGCAGCGAATATACACGTAAACAAACGGATGAGTTAACCGAGTGGGTGAAACGTCCGCAGATTGGTATGAAGGGCCTGGTATTTATTAAGTGTAATGCCGACGGTACCTATAAAAGCAGCGTAGATAAATTTTATAGCGAAGAGCGGCTGAAAGCTATTGCTGATGCTGCCGGAGCAAAAGCCGGCGACCTGGTTTTAATATTGGCAGGCGCTGAAGAGCGTACCCGTAAAGCTACCAGCGAACTGCGTTTGGAAATGGGCAAACGCCTGGGCTTCAGAAAAGATGATGAGTTTAAATTACTATGGGTATTGGACTTCCCGCTGTTTGAATATGCCGAAGAAGAGAACCGTTGGGTGGCCAGACACCATCCGTTTACTTCTCCCAAGCCGTCAGATATTGATACCATGATCAATAACAACCCGGCTATTCCTGCCCGTCCGGCAGGCGGGGAGAATACTTCTGAATATCTCAAACATCCTTATGCCAATATCAAAGCCAATGCTTACGATATGGTGTTAAACGGTAATGAAATAGGCGGCGGAAGCATTCGTATCTATCAAAAAGAATTACAGCAGAAAATGTTTGAAGCGCTGGGCATGGATGCCGAAGAACAGCAACATAAATTTGGGTTCTTGCTGGGAGCATTTGAATATGGTGCGCCGCCACATGGTGGTATAGCATTTGGCTTCGACAGGTTGTGCTCTATCCTGGGTGGTAGCGAGAGTATTCGTGATTTTATCGCCTTCCCTAAAAATAACAGTGGCCGCGATGTAATGCTTGATGCGCCGGCTGCCATCGATGCTAAACAGTTTACTGAATTACAGATCAAACTGGATTTACAGAACAAATAACAGCAACACATTTTTATAAAAAGCCTTTTGCAGAACGTATAACTGCAAAAGGCTTTTTTATTTTCATCGAAGTTGTTCAAACTATTTTTAAACCTATAGGTACATAGAATTATGATAGTCGAAAAAAGAAAGCATAAAACATATTGGCTATGTTCCGCCCTGGCGGAATCTATGTAGCCTTAAACGCTACGATTGCTACTGAATCTATGTGGTTCATTTAAAAAGTTAAACAAGTTCATCAGTTACCAGGTGGTTTTCACAAATTCGTTTTATCTTACTGATAAAACAAAGTGTTATGGTGCAACGGCTTATTTTTCAGGTTCCCACGTTAATAGTATTAGGCTCTTTATTCTATTATATGATAAAAAAGAAAACCAGGATTAGTTACATTCTGTTTTTTAGTTCGTTACTGAGTTTTGTACTGGCAAACGCAGCACAGGTACTGTTTACAGGCGGGCAGCTGCCCCGCAGACTTGGGATATTTTCTACGCTTAACGTGCTTTCAACATTATTACATTTTGTATATGCTATTACATTCTGTGTTTTTATAAAGGAAGTGCTTCAGCCAGTTGAAAAGGAATATGAATTTCTCGAAGATTCGAGAAAGGAGGAAGCACAATACTAACGCGTCATACCCGTTTTCAAAATTCATTTTTAGAATGATTTTTATCAGCGTTGCCGGTCTCACTGGCTTTGGCGTCCCTGGTGTTCTTCTGCACAGCGATGGCCGAAAATATGCTCAATATAAACGACATCGCATAAAAACCTTTTTCACTTCTTGTGATATCAGCATTCCAAAGTCCCACCGTAATTAGCACAACAGATAATATGGTGGCAAACCAGGCAATGCTATAGTAGAGGTTGGTGACAGGAATGCCTTCCAGTTGATCGCGTACTGCTTTTTGCAGGGAGATGGCTGCAAACAGCCCGAACATCAATACCGTAAAATAATAACCCTTTTCATTCAGCTGCATTTCTGCATTCCATAAACCGATGATGTAAGCAGTAAAGCCAATAAGAAGCGCCATCCATGAAGCGCCAATAAATGCGCCGGAAGGCTTTTGATAATACTTTGTTTCCATACTTTTTTTATTTGTTGAAACAAAGCTAAAGGCCATCGAAGGGCTTCCGATTTGATATTTATCAAAAAATGATAGCGGATTTGTTAATGCAGTTTCCGGATGCGGCTCAATGTTTCCTGTGTCATACCCAGGTAGGATGATACGTAGCCCAATGGTACCCTTTCCAGTATATGCGGCGATTTTTCCATCAGGTCGCTATATAATTCAGCCGCTGTTTTAAACTGCGCATTTACATAGCGTTCCTCCAGTCTTATATAGTAGTTTTCATAAATAATACGAACCAGGCGTTCGAGTTCATGATACTGGTCAAACAGGCCTGTAAGATCTTTTTTTGAGATAGCCCACATAATGCTTCCTTCCATAAACTGGATATTTTCCACCGAGGGTTGTTCGGTTATATAGCTGTGGAAGGAGGTGATAAACGTGTTCTCAAAGCCAAACCAATGGGTGATCTCCTTCCCGTTCAGGTTATAGAATCCACGCAAAGCGCCGCGTTCCATAAAATAAAAATACCGGCACACCCTGCCTGCTTTGATCAGGTAGTCGTTTTTGGCAAAACATTTTTCTTCCAGGCAATTACTTAATGCCTTGCTTGCCTCGTTGCTTAAAGGATAATAGCTTTTAAGATGTTGAATCAGCTGCTCCATTGCTTATAATCTATGAACTAAGATCTATGAACCATGAACTCTGGTCTATGAACTATGATCACTTAGGTACATAAAGAATATACTTCTCTTCAAAAAAAGGTTCCTCAAAAATATCTTTGATAGCAGTTACATAAGGTTTGGTACCACTTTCCTGTATTTCTTTGGCCAGGTCGCCACCTTTCAGGCAAATAAGTCCCGGTGCGGGTGCGTCTTCGCTGCGATCAGCGTTATTGGTTTTTTGTATGAGCGGTTTGCCCCAACGCCAAAGGTCCTGTAAGGGTGCAACTGCCCGCGAAACAACATAGTCGAATTTTTTATCTTTAATATCTTCCACACGGGAGTGCTGAACAGATATATTGGTCAGTCCTATGGCTTCGGCAACGCCTGCCACTACTTTCAGCTTTTTAGCAATGCTATCCACCATATGAAAATGTACATCGGGGAAGAATATGGCCAGCGGAATGCCGGGGAATCCACCTCCACAACCAAGGTCCACTATTGTAGCGCCTTTATCAAAGCTAAACGCTGCTGCAATAGCCAATGAGTGCAGCACATGTTTCTCATAAAGACTGTCAATGTCTTTACGGCTGATCACGTTGATCTTTTCATTCCAGTCGGTATACAGTTCTTTTAAAGACGCTATTTGCTGTAACTGCTTTTCGGTAAATTCAGAAAAATATTTGAGAACAATTTCCATTAAAACAAACCTACATAAAATATTTTATGCAACCCGCTTCCTGGGTATTTAATAACCTGAATTGCACCCGACATCCGGATATGGTTAGAAGATGATCTTAGCCGAACGCCTTTGCTTCCGCAGGGGCAATCTGATTATAGCCCCATAATATTGACAAATATTTTTGCGTGCCGTAGGTACGCAACCGTAGCCTGCCCAATTTTATTGGGAATATATCTCTACCACGCCATACATCTTCCTGTGGGTTTTAACCAGGTAGCCGCAACGCGGCATAGACTTAATTCCATATCACATTTCTATAAACAGGTAATGCCTGCGGCATTGTATTAACCGGGACGCTATTCCAATTTTCACTACTTTCATGCTGATCTAAAGCGCCCGCCCGTGCCGGTATAGACGGGTAGAAATCTGCTAAAAATGGGAGATAAGGCGATAGATTCGAAATGACCTAAAAAGAAGTACAGCTTAAAATGGAAATTTGAATTGCACCCGTAATGTGAAGTATGTTAAAATAATAGCGATGTTTGCAATGGTTCAATAGCTGATATGAAGAAGATAATAAGAGCGGCGATGTTTTTTGTTTTATTCCTGGCAGTTGCTGCGGCAAAGGCCCAGGTAGATTTTGTTTTTTCCGATGCTCAAAAGCCAGACAGTTTTGCCGTTGCATTCCAGGTAAAAGATGCGTTGATCCGAGTTACGGCAGATGTAAACGGGCGGGCTACCGATTTTATCCTGGATAATGGCTGCCCTTACCTGGTAATCAACAGCCGGTATTGGAAGAACGGAGTGCGGCAGGATAGTTCTGTTAAAGCAAGGGGTGTGGGCGGTGAAGTAAATGCAGGCGCAGTATTAATCGATTCTTTTAACTGGCAGGGCCTGCAAAAGCAGCAGTTTAAGGCAATTGCCGCTGATCTTCCTCACCTGGGTGACAGCATCGGGGGGCTGATGGGCCTGGACGTATATAAAGAGTACCGGGTAACCTTTGACTTTAAAAGTGGTCATATCTTTTTCACCAAAGGCGGGGTGGTGACACCAACGCCGGACAGTACCATTGCGCCGGTAATCATACCTTTCATTTTTAGCGGGCATATGCCTGTAATTGACTGTATGATCGAGGGCAAGAAGATACCAATGGGTGTTGATTGCGCGGCTGCTCCCAACCTGATATCTGCTAAACTGCTGCCAGGTATAAAAGGTATTAGTGATCTTCGTAATACTGTATTAAGAGGAGGGGGGACCCCCGTTATGGTAGCTGAGGGAAGTATCCGGGAACTTTCCGTCGCCAATATTCCCTACAGGGATATGAAGTTTACATTTGATAATGCCAGCCTCCTGCAGATCAACCAGGGGCGGGACACCGCAATAGAAGGTTTGCTGGGGATTCCTTTCCTGAAGCAATATAAAACAGTTATTGATTTTCCTAATAGCAGGATAGAAGTATATGCAGATCATTAAAGAACTGCTTCAGTTAAAGTCCTCCATACAGAAATAGAATGATTATGCCCTGTTTACTGGCAACTGTTACCAGGTTTTCTTTTCTTTTTTCCAGAGGGTATTTGCGAACATCAGGTAGTACACCACCATCCAGAGATCCATTAAAAATATCCAGCTTACCAGGTCCTTTTCATTCAGCTTTTTCATGGCCCCTGAGAACACCAGGTACTGGACAACAGATTTTATTGCCAGTACTGCTAAAGCTATTGGCCAGCTATATACCATTGCAGCGGCAATAAGCAGCGGGTAGAACAAAAACTGTGAGAGGCTGTACAGGCCCAGCAAAAATTTATGCTTCAACTTATAATACTTGGAGGTGCTGTAATGCCTGGTTTTTTGACGCTTCCAGGCTGCCCATGTTTTTTGGGGCACGCTCACGGTATGAGCATCGGCGTCAATCATAATAGCTGTATTCGACCGGTTGGCTGCCTTGCTGATAAAAAGATCGTCGTCGCCGCCCGGGATATGACTGATGGATGCAAATCCTTTATGTTGTAAAAACAGGTTTTTCTTATATGAACACACCATCGACATAGATGCCGACTCCGGCATCGCGGGCGGGTTGATTGGCGTCTCCGGATGCGCCAATGCCGCGGATGCC
>JBCNOR010000339.1:0-5918 GCA_039593785.1 Niabella sp.
CTCTTTAAAGCAGTTAATGGACCTGAACCTGTTTGGTACCTTATTGCCCACGCAGTTGTTTGGTAAGGCGATGGCCGAAACTTCTGGAAAAGGCAGCATTGTAAATATATCTTCGGTAGCGGCTCATGGTGCAGTGACGAGGGTTTTAGGATATAGCCTGGCTAAAACGGCCATTGAAGCATATACCAAATGGTTTGCTGTGGAAATGGCTAACCGCTATGGCGATAAATTAAGGATGAATGCGCTGGTACCTGGCTTCTTCCTGGCAGAGCAGAACAGGAGGTTATTAACGAATGAAGACGGCTCCTATACCGACAGAGGCGATAAAGTAATCCGCAGCACACCTTATAAACGCTTTGGGAATCCTGATGAATTAACCGGCGCGCTCATCTGGCTGTTAAGTGACGAATCTACCTTTGTAAACGGAACTTCTATAAAGGTAGATGGTGGCTTTACTATTTTTAGTGGTGTGTAGTGTATATTTACGCTATAACATAATTTGATCTTATGCCAACAATAGAAAATAATGATATCAGGGTGGAAGTAGCTACCCTGGGAGCTGAATTGCAGCGCATCACCGGCAAGCATACGGGCCTTGAATACATGTGGAATGCCGATCCTGCGTACTGGGCCAAACATGCTCCCCTGTTGTTTCCTATTGTTGGTACTTTAAAGGCCAATACCTATATCTACGAGGGAAAAGAATATCATCTGCCCCGCCATGGGTTTGCAAGAGAAATGGAGTTTGAGCTGTACCAGCAAAGCAGTCACACACTTACCTTCCGGTTGGTCAGCAGCGACGTTACTTTAGCCAAATATCCGTTTCCATTCGAATTATATGTAGAGTATACGATTACCGGACCCTCCTTAAACGTAAGTTACAGGGTAGTGAATACCGGCGAAAGGCCCATGTATTTTTCGATTGGCGGTCACCCTGCCTTTAAAGTGCCGCTTTTTGAAGGGGATACTTATAACGATTATATACTTGAATTTAACCAGGTAGAAAATGCCGGGAGATGGCTTTTGGACAATGGTCTGATAGAAACAGGCACCGTTTCATTGCTGGAAGATACGGATCGCCTGCCGCTCCGGAAAGAACTGTTTGAAGCCGATGCCATTGTGTTGAAGCAATTAAACAGCACTAAAGTACGGCTCATACAGTCGAAAACGCGCAAGGGCTTTGAATTTGACTTCAACGGTTTTCCCTACCTGGGTATATGGGCGGCGAAAGATGCCGACTTCGTATGTATCGAGCCCTGGTGCGGCATAGCCGATAGCGTAGATAGTAATCAGCAACTGGTAGAAAAAGAGGGTATCAATGTGTTGAATGCAGGGGGCTTATTTGAAAGGACCTGGAAATTTGCTGTTATAGGTTAGTACGCTTGCTCCACTTTTTTAGGAATACCTAATATATTTTTAAAATTTAACAACTGAGCTTACACGTCTCGCGTTTATCAGTTATCTTTCGGCCTGCTTAAATAATGAAACAGGCTTTTTGTTTATTCCTTTTATTGATAGGGGTGTCTGTTAGCTATGCGCAACAGAAATTTACCCTCAGTGGTACAGTTCGCTCGGAGCGAACGGGCGAAACTGTTATTAATGCCAGTGTCAGATCTGTCAATAGTACAGATGGCGTAAGCAGCAATGAGTATGGCTTTTATTCCATTACGCTGCCAGCCGGCGATTACGAAATCGAATACAGCGCTGTTGGCTATAATCCCTTTATAGAAAAGATCAGTCTCAATCAGAATATTACCAAAAATATTTCTTTACCCGACGAGGTAAAGGATCTGGAGAATGTAGTGGTATCTGCAAGTGGTAAGGGCCGAACGATTACCGGTACACAAATGGGCGTGGAGCGGCTCACGATGAAAGAGGTAAATACCATCCCCATGTTACTGGGTGAGCGGGATATCCTGAAAGCTATACAGTTGCTACCTGGTATTAAGCAGGCGGGTGACGGTAATAGCGGTTTCTACGTACGGGGCGGAAGCGCCGATCAGAACCTGATTTTACTGGATGAAGCGCAGGTGTACAATGCATCGCACTTATTAGGTTTTTTCTCAACTTTTAACTCAGATGCCGTTAAAGATATCACGGTTTATAAAGGAGGAATGCCCGCGCAATACGGGGGAAGATTATCATCTGTACTGGATGTAAAGATGAATGAAGGAAATAACCAGAACTATGAATTGAGCGGAGGGGTGGGATTGATCTCTGCAAAGCTGAACCTGGAGGGGCCCATCCAAAAAAATAAGTCATCGTTTTTATTGTCGGGCCGCAGAACCTATGCTGATGTATTTGTACCCTTAGCGAAGGACAGCGCTATCAGAAATAACAAACTTTATTTTTATGACTATAATGCCAAGTTTAATTATAAAATAGGGGAAAAAGATAATATTTACGTATCAGGCTATTTCGGACGTGACTATTTAAAGTTAGACCAGCAGTTTGGAATCAACTGGGGAAATATTACCGGTACATTACGATGGAATCATATTTTCAATAGCAAGTTGTTTTCCAATACCTCTTTTATCTATAGCGATTTTGATTATAATATCAATATTAATAATCCCAGCAATGACCTGGATATTTACTCCAAGATCCGTGACCTGAACCTGAAACAGGAATTTCAGTGGTACGCCGGAAGCAGGCATTCGGTACGTTTTGGGTTCAATTCTACCTATCATAAAATAAGGCCGGGCGATGTTACTTCATCGGGCACTACCAGCTTTAATAACTTCTATTTACAGGACCGGTATTCCTGGGAGAATGCCCTGTTTGCAACCGATACCTGGAAGGCTGCGCCCTGGCTGAACATTACCTACGGCGCAAGACTTACTTCTTTTTCCATCCTGGGTGAGGGCGATTTTTACGAGGTAGATGGCGATGGCAATGTTACCGATACCCTTACTTATAGCAAAGGCCAGCTGGTGAAAAATTATATTAACCTGGAGCCCAGGCTGGCAGCCAGCTTTATCCTGAATCCGTCTTCCTCTTTCAAAGCTTCTTATGTAAGGAATGTGCAGAACCTGCATTTAATGTCAAATTCCACCACTGGTTTTCCTACCGATAAATGGTTGGCCAGTACCAATATTATTAAACCTGAAATAGCAGACCTGGTGGCATTGGGTTGGTATAAAAATCTGGCAGGAAACCAGCTTGAGTTCTCAACAGAGATCTACTATAAAAAAATGCAGAACCAGATTGACTATAGAACAGGTGCCGATGTTTTCACGAATGATGCGATTGAGTCGCAGATATTATTTGGTATTGGCCGCGCTTACGGCTGGGAAGTTTTTCTAAAAAAGAAAACAGGTAAAACAACAGGATGGGTTAGCTATACGTTGGCCAAGACAGAACGAAAAATTGAAGGTATTAATGATGGTGAGTGGTACAATGCCCGCCAGGATCGTACTCATGATATTGCCATTGTGGTGAACCATCAGCTCAACAGGAGATGGAATCTTGCTGCTAACTGGATCTATTATACCGGCGATGCCGTTACCTACCCCAGTGGAAAATATATTATCGATAACCAGGTAGTATTTTACTATACCAAAAGAAACGCAGACAGGATGCCATCTTATCACCGTTTGGACCTGGGAGCAACCTGGTTGCTCAAGGACAGGAAGAAGTTTCGCTCGGAGTTGGCGTTTAGCCTGTTTAATGCTTATGGAAGGGAAAATCCTTATGCGATTACCTTCAGGCAAAGTGAAGAGGATGCGACAAGAACAGAAGCAGTCAAAACATCTCTTTTCCGGTTTGTGCCATCTATATCCTATAATTTTAAATTTAAGTAAGATGTCTGCACTTTGGAAGTGTATAGGAATGGTTGTTATCTCATCTTTGTTACTGGTGAGTTGTGAGCGCGTTATACAGGTAAATATTAAAGATGAGCCGCTCAGGTTTGTAGTGGAGGGGGTTTTGACAGATGATAGCACCTGCAGGGTGCG
The DNA here is from genome assembly GCA_039593785.1 of Niabella sp. Lineage (GTDB taxonomy): Bacteria > Bacteroidota > Bacteroidia > Chitinophagales > Chitinophagaceae > Niabella. The sequence goes on from JBCNOR010000339.1 coordinate 3,957, forward strand.
TTTGTCGCAAACCAGCAATTTTTACGATACGATTAATTTAAGAGGTGTTAGTGGTGCAAGGGTAACCATTACGGAAGACGGTAAGTCGCCTGTTGTATTGAGTGCATCCAATAACCGGGGCGAATATACGGCTCCTTTTACCGGCCAGCCCGGAAAAACCTACCATTTGCGTATTGAATACCGTGACTCGGTAACCAACCATGTATTTACAGCTACATCAACAATGCCGCAAAAAGTAGTGCTGGATAGCTTATATGTATCGGAACGTATTTTCCTGGGCAAGATGCGTATGATAGCCGCAATTCGTTATAAAGATCCACCTGCACCGGGTAATGCCTACCGTTATGTGCAGCGTGTGGATGGAGAGCTCGAAACAACGGTGTTTGTTACCAAGGATGACCTGATTAACGGGCGTACGGTAGTAGATGAATTGCTGATATTTAATGATGAATATACTTTGAGAAAGTGCGATCAGCTCAATGTTGAGTTGCAGAGTATCGATCAGCCTGTTTATTTATTCTGGTATAGCCTCAACCAGGGTTCCCTCGGATCGTCGCAGTCTGCGTCCCCGGGAAACCCGGCATCCAATATAAAAGGAGGCGCATTGGGGTATTTTAGCGCTCATGCGGTATCCTCGTTGCATATAGCAGTTTTTCCCGATTCAACCTGTAGCTATTCCGACGAAAACTCCAGGAGATGAGTTATAAGGCTCTCCATACAACGACGCTGGGGAGCGTAATGTGCATGGGCTGTGTGGCTGTGCTGGTAATGATAAGTTCCTGTGAAAAAACAATCAACCTCGAACTGCCTGACGCTGAAAAAATGTATGTAATAGAAGCCACGCTCACTGATGCAGGTTGCAGGGTGAATTTATCCCAGACCCTCAACCTGTCCGATTCCAATCATTATGATGTCGTTTCGGGCGCCAATATTACGATTGCTGAAGAGGGCAGGACGCCGGTTAGGTTAACCCAGGTAAATGGAGGATATTACAGGGCGGGCATAGCCGGCCGGCCGGGGCAAAGCTATACCTTGCGGGTAAATGTCAACGGCAGTGTATTCAGCGCCACATCTGTTATGCCGCAAAAAGTGGTGGCAGACAGTTTCTATACTACCGAACGGCTTTTCTTCGGGAGAACCAGAAGAGTGGCCACTTTGGAGTTTAGTGACCCGCCCGGCCTGGGAAACGTGTACCGCTTTATACAGTATGTCAATACAAAAAGGGATAACAATATCTTTATAACGAATGATCATTTAATTGATGGTCGTAAAACAGTATATGAAATGCTGGTTTTTGAAGATGAAAAAGAACCTTTAAAAACCGGTGACAGGTTGAGCGTAGAATTGTTAACGATTACCCCGTTTATGTATCATTACTGGTATAGTCTCGATCAGGGTGCGCTGGGCCAAAGCCAGGCTGCATCACCGGCGAATCCGGTTAACCCTTTTGGAAAAGGTGCTGTTGGTTATTTCAGTACGCATACCGTTAGCTCGCGCTCAACTATATTCCGGTAGCAGGGACCTGGGATTTTTTGTTTCAACCTGCCCGAACAGCAGGTGGCTACTAATAAACAGGATGCCATATAATTTTATAAATGAAGCTGGTTGTTCTTCTTTCGGGTCTCAGAATCTTTAATGTAGCAGACAGGGTATTGAATTTAAAAATGTAGTATATTCACTAATGTAAACAAAAACGATTTTGCCTTAAGGGTTCCTTTAGCAGAGTCTGAAGATACTATTAAGTATACAAGCACCAGCTTGGACATAATAAAACTATTCGATCACAATATAAAAAAACAGGTATTATAGGCAGAGTTGAAAGAGTTATTGTATTTTCACTTTACAGACTTGAACTGCATCTTTACTACAAGCCAATAAAGTCCATTTACAGATCACTTGAATATGAAACAACTATCTATTAAAGACATTACCCGGAGTGCCTGTGTTGTACTTTCCACAATA
>JBCNOR010000034.1:0-16900 GCA_039593785.1 Niabella sp.
CTCCCAAAAAAACATTCACTTAGGTACCATCCTGAGTAGGCCGCCTCCAAAAACGAAAAAAGGTCGCCTCATACTTTTGAGACGACCTCTTTTTTATCCGGGAATTCGTTTACTTATTAGGCAAAAGGGCTATTCGTTCTTTCAACAGTTTCCATACAGTGCCCGAATCTTCGGGATCAGTGGCATTGTCTGTTATCATCCAGATGATACCCTGGGTCGAATGATCTTCGTCCTTGTTAAGGTCTTTGTTCTTAAGCAGCTTTAGCAGGTATACGATAGCTGGTGCATTACATATTGGTCCGAAGGTATAACGGGATGTGTAACTGGATGGGTGTTTGGAAGCATTGGCGCAGTACGCATTTAGTTTTACAATACATGCAGTGCCTTGCTCTATATTGAGTTCATAACTGTCGGCTAAAATACCGTTCTGGTCTTCACCATTAACCGATTTAAGCGTCAGGCCTGCAGGAAGTGTGACGTTGACAGTAGTTGACGCAGTGTTTTTAAGTATCAGGTAAACGTCAACAAACCTGCCGGTTCCCAGTTCTTTACAAACGGGGTTCAGGCTTTCGCCGGTAATGGTGCCTTCCAGTACAATGCCTTGAGGCAACACAAAGGCAGTGCCGGGGATATCGCCGGGGTTATTACCCAGGCCGGGTATGGGGTCAATCCGGGGTTCGTCGTTACCATCTACTTTGTCTTTTTTCGAACAGGAAAAGAGAGCCAGGCCTATAAAGGCCATCATTAAGAGTTTTCGCATTTTCATTCAGTTTAAGGGTAATAAATTAAACCGGGCAAAAATAAAAGTTAACCGGATTTATTTCTATACTAAGAAACCAGTATTTTTTGAGCATACCTTTGTTGAATGAAGAAGAAACTGGTGGTACTAACAGGAGCGGGCATCAGCGCGGAAAGCGGTATCCGTACTTTCAGGGACAGTGATGGTTTATGGGAGGGATATGATGTTACAGAAGTCGCATCGCCCGAGGGATGGAGACGTAACCCTGAATTGGTACTTGATTTTTATAATATGCGCCGCAGACAGGCTTTGGAAGCCTTGCCCAATGCCGCTCATAAAGGAGTGGCAGAATGGGAGCAATGGTTTGATGTACAGGTGATAACACAAAATATCGACGATCTGCATGAACGTGGAGGCTCATCTCATGTGATCCATTTACATGGAGAGATTTTTAAGATGCGTAGTGTTAAATCGTTGTCTCCCTCTTTTGAGATAAAGGGTGATATAAAGCTGGGTGATCTTGCAGCAGACGGAGGCCAGCTACGTCCCGATATCGTTTGGTTTGGAGAAGCGGTGCCCATGATCGAAAAAGCAATAGCCATTACCAGGAAAGCTGATATCTTCGTCGTGATCGGCACTTCGCTGGTTGTATATCCCGCAGCTGGCCTAATTGATGTGGCTCCCCATCATAGCCCTAAATTTGTAATTGACAAAAATATACCTTCTGTAAAATCAGTATCCAATTTAATTACCATTGAGAAGCCTGCAACAGAGGGCGTGGAAGAACTTACCGGCATATTACAAAAACTACTGTAATATGCTTTTGATAGATGAGGTTCCATTTTTTGTTTAATGATGTCCGTTTGCTGCCTGCATTAATCATGTGCTATCATACAAGATACCCACTCCTTTATTACGCGAATCAAGGGTTGATTTTATTCGATCCAACAGACTGTCGGGCTGGGCCTGACGAAGCTTACTGGCGAAAAATGTTCCCTTCGGCAAGCTCAGGGTGACATTTTTCTGCTTTCAACCCTTGATTCATTTATCATTAACCGGTATCATCCGGAGCTGCTGTGGATAAGCAGGCGGCTGTGAAAATCATAAACAGCAAATAGCTTTGCAGGGTTAGGCAACGGCATGTCTTATATTGAAGCTGTTGGGGGCTCAGTGTTGTGCTTGCTTTTTTAAGGCCATGTAGAACCGTAGCTTATTTTTATTATCAACGAAGGAAGATGCTGATGGTATTTCTTTTTTCACTATCCCGGGAGCTTTAAATTTTTCTGGTTGGGGCGAAATTTCAGGAACAGGCAAATGCTGGTTCGGCTTACGATATTTCCAGGGTTCTCCCTTCCAGAAATTAGGGATTTCATTGGGTGCCCTCCTTTTTGCTGCGTTAGGAATTGGCTTAACGGGCGCATACGGCATAATGCAGGGCATATTGTCCTGTGTTAACCTGGCTACAGCACCATACCTGCTGTTGTACATGTTGGTGGTATCCAGCCAGTTTTCTGGTTCTGCGTTGAAAGAAGAGGTGGTTGCCGGAGCGATTTGCGTCAGGCTGTTTTGAGCAAAGGATGCAACCGAAATAAAGCAAAAAAGCAGGGAAGTAAGTATTTTCATATACCAGTTTCGGTTAGGATGCAAAGATGTTCGGTATTACATAAAAGTTTTTCGTTTTTATAATAAAAAAGCTGGTTACCCCGGGGCAACCAGCTTTTAGAAGAACAAATGCTGTTCTTTTATCTGAGTTTTTTATATAAATTGATTAAGGTGTTGGTGCTGCTGTCGTGACTGGTTACTTTATCGCTGTTTTGCAGCTCAGGCAGTATTTTATTAGCCAGTTGTTTACCCAATTCAACTCCCCACTGGTCAAAGCTGAAGATGTTGAAGATAACACCCTGCACAAATATCTTATGCTCATAAAAAGCAATAAGCTGACCTAATGTAAAAGGTGTGATCTTTTTAATTAAAAAAGAATTGGTGGGTTTATTGCCTTCAAACACTTTAAAGGGCGCCAGCTTATTAATTGCTGCCGCATCCAGGCCCTGCTGCTTTAATTCAGCTTTTACTTCAGCCAGGTTTTTACCGTTCATTAAAGCTTCTGTTTGCGCAAAGAAATTGCTTAACAGCTTCTCATGGTGGTCGCCTATGGGATTATGTGTTTGCGCAGGTGCTATAAAGTCGCAGGGTATAATTTCAGTGCCCTGGTGTATCAGTTGGTAAAAAGCATGCTGCCCGTTCGTCCCCGGCTCGCCCCAGATGATAGGTCCGGTTTGATAAGATACTCTTTTACCGTTACGGTCAACGCTTTTACCATTACTTTCCATATTTCCTTGCTGGAAATAGGCGGCAAAACGGTGCAGGTATTGGTCGTAAGGCAAAATAGCTTCCGATTGTGCTCCCTGGAAAGTGGTGTTCCAAAGTCCTACCAAAGCCATAATAACGGGGATATTTTTTTCGAGTTTCCTGGTAGTTTTAAAATGCTCATCTGCATCGTGAGCTCCTTTCAGCAGTTCTTCAAAATTGTCGTAACCGATGGTTAAAGCAATAGACAAACCAATGGCGCTCCACAAAGAATAGCGGCCACCCACCCAGTCCCAGAACTCAAACATATTGTTGGTGTCGATACCGAATTTTTCAACGGCTGTGCTGTTGGTACTTAAAGCCACAAAATGCTTCGCCACATGTTGCGGGTCCTTTGCTTTTTTTAAGAACCAGTCGCGGGCCGTTAAGGCATTCGTCATCGTTTCCTGGGTGGTAAAGGTTTTAGAAGCGATCAGGAACAAAGTAGTTTCGGGGTTTACTTTTTTCAGCGTTTCGGCAATATGGGTGCCATCTACATTTGAAACAAAGTAAGCTTCAATGCCTTTTACCGTATAAGGTTTTAATGCTTCGGTTACCATTAATGGCCCCAGGTCGCTACCTCCAATGCCAATGTTAACAATGGACTTTATTTTCTTACCGGTATAGCCCACATGTTTACCTGAATGAACGGCTTCGCAAAAGGCTTTCATTTTAGCCTGAACGGCTCTTACCTCCGGCATTACATCTTTGCCGTCGCTTTTAATGGCTTTATTGCCGAAGTTTCTTAAGGCAATATGTAGTACTGATCTGTTTTCGGTCTGGTTGATCTTATCGCCGCCAAACATGGATTTGATCGCTGCAGGCAATTCGGTTTGCTCTGCCAGTGATAATAACAGCTGTAAGGTCTTTGCGTTGATCTTATTTTTGGAATAATCGAAATAAATGTCGCCATGCTGTAAAGAGAAATTAGCCGCGCGTTGCGCATCTTCCGAAAATAGCTGACGCATATTCCATTGCTTTGCTTCTTCAGCATGACTTAATAATTGCTTCCAGGCTTTTGTTTTTGCCGGATTAATGGTTGGTAGCATATCAATAGTTTATTTTTTATATTGAATGAATGGTTGAAGATAGTGTTTTGATATTAGTTAAGCCTTTAAATAGTTTATTACCTCAATAGTCCTGCTTACCATTTCCCTTGTAATGTCAAGGTGTAATACCAGCCTTACTTTGGTAGGTGCGATTGCATAGGCAAGGATCGAATGTTCTTTTAATAGAGCTACCAGGTCTTTAGCGCTTACCCCTCTTGTTTCAAAAATCACAATATTGGTTTCTACCGGCATTACCCTTTCTACATAGCTCTGCGTTTGCAATGCGGCTTCTATCATCTTCGCGTGTGCATGGTCTTCGCTTAGCCTTTCAATATGGTGTTGCAATGCATAAATGCCCGCTGCGGCCAGATAGCCCACCTGCCGCATACCACCGCCGAATAGTTTTCTTACACGCCTTGCCTTTTTTATAAAGCCGGCATCTCCCAGCAACAGGCTGCCTACGGGGCACCCGAGGCTTTTAGACAAGCAGATCGAAATACTATCGAACAATTCCCCATATTGACGGGGTGTTTCATTTTTTGCCACCAAAGCATTAAAGAGCCTGGCTCCATCTATATGAAACGGTAACCCATTATTTCCACAAACTGTTTTAATTTTTTTTAACTCTTCAAGGTCGTAACAACTGCCACCGCCTCGGTTACTGGTGTTCTCAACACAAACCAGGCTGGTGCGTGGGCGATGTACATCATCGGGCTGAATAGCTTCCTCAACCTGTAATGCATTAATACGCCCCCTGTCGCCGGGCAACAATTTAACGGAGGCGCCCGAATTAGCTGCAATTCCCCCACCTTCATATTGATAAATATGGGCATCGGCATCGCAGATCACCTCATCGCCAGGCTGCGTATGACATTTAATAGCGATTTGATTGGTCATAGTACCGCTGGGACAAAACAGAGCTGCTTCTTTACCAAATAAGGTGGCGGTCATTTGTTCGAGCTCATTCACCGTAGGATCCTCTCCAAAAACATCATCGCCTACCGGGGCTTTCATCATCACTTCTAACATGGCGGGAGTTGGACGGGTAACGGTATCAGACCGGAAATCGATGATCATATGCTTACTGGTTATAGATTCAAATTTAGGAGAATGCATTCATTTGCACGAAGTTTGTATCGTATCTTTGCCAACCGGCTGCCATTATTAATTTAAAAACAGGAGCAATTTTATGCCATCATTTGATTTTGTAAGTAAGGTAGATGCACAGGCGTTAGATAACGCTGTAAATGTTGTAAGTAAGGAAATCGCTAACCGCTTTGACTTTAAAGGATCTCACCTGGTAATAGACCTGGATAAGAAGAATTATACGCTGAAGGTGGAGACGGAGGATGATATGAAAATGAAACAACTGATCGATGTGTTAGTGAACCGTGCTCATAAACAAGGTATATCTCCCGACGCTTTTGATTTAAGTAAGGAAGGCAGCATGATTGGTAAAGCCTGGAAAAAAGAGATCCAGGTACGAAATGGCCTGAAACAGGAAGATGCAAAAAAGATCATCAAACATATTAAGGACGCCGGTTTAAAAGTACAGGCGTCTATTAATGATGACCTGGTGAGGGTTACCGGCAAAAAAATTGATGATTTGCAGGAGGTGATACAGGCTTCCAAAAGCTGGGGCCTGAGCATTCCTTTACAAGTAGAGAATATGAGGAGTTAAAAATGTAAAATTTTGAATGAGAAATATAAAATGCAAAACCAATACTGATTCTACATTTTATATTTAAACCTTCACATTTTCCATTTATTTGTTACCTTTGCACTCCTTTGAAGCGTTCAGAGGATAAATTTTATTAAATAATTTGTACGGCAAAATCCGTACAACCTTAAAAATCATACAATTATGAAACAAGGTCTCCATCCTGAAAATTACCGTTTTGTTGTGTTTAAAGACATGAGTAACGGTGATGCTTTTTTAGGAAAGTCTACTGCAAATTCTAAAGAAACTATTAAATGGGAAGATGGTAACGAGTATCCGGTAATCAAACTGGAGATCTCCAGTACTTCTCACCCTTTCTTTACCGGTAAAAATATGCTGGTTGATACAGCTGGTCGTATCGATAAATTCAAAAAGAAATACGCGAAGAAATAATTTTTCCACAGGAATTTATTTTATGGAGAGCCTCTGCATTTGCAGAGGTTTTTTTTGATTCCTGCTCAACGCTCACTTCGCTGCAATTGCTTATCTTAGAACCCTCAATATGAAACCCGTTATTGCGTTTGCTCCCGCTTATTGCGAACTTACTTTTCTACAACCGTTTATTTTTACGAGAAAGGTGCAGGATTTCAGGGTTGGTGCATTAACCATACGTGAAAAATGGGAGCAATTACTGGAAATACCCTCCGTTGATTTAAAAGATAACCGGCTCTCTGAGTTTTTTCCATCAGTGAGTTTAGATGAAACAGGCAATGATGTTGTTAAGTATATTATCGTAGCCAACCTGTTACCCGGTAAAGCATTGGCAGAAAAGATAAAAACGCTGCTACCTGGCCAGTCTATTGTTTCAAAGGACAATAAAATGCTGGCTGGCTGTGTAATGCAACCAGGGGATATAGATCGTCTTCAGCCGGTGGCAAGCCTCGAACCAGCAGATTTTAAATTGCTTGAGGTTATTACACAGATCAACCTTTTTAATAAAGAGGCATTACTGTATGACTATGAGATGCTGAGGCAACGGCATGTTGCTCAACCGGTAGATCCTTCTAACGGGTTGATAGCCCCCGAAAATATATTTATCGGGGAAGGAGCGGTAGTAAGGCATGCTATTCTCAATGCGGAGGATGGGCCCATTTTTATAGCTAGAAATGCACAGGTGATGGAAGGGGTGTGCTTACGCGGGCCTATCTATATCGGTGAGCATGCAGTAGTGAAAATGGGTGCGGCTATTTATGGGGCAACTACTATTGGTCCGGGTTGTGTAATAGGTGGAGAGGTCAAAAATGCTGTTTTCTTTGCCAACTCCAATAAAGGGCACGACGGGTATATTGGGGATTCGGTAATAGGGGAGTGGTGTAATTTCGGAGCAGGCACCAGTAGCAGTAATATGAAAAATAATATTGGTGATGTGAACTATCAACTACCCGATACGGTTCTTTTAACCGGTCAGAAAAAAGGTGGGGTAATGATGGGGGACTATAGCCGGACGGCTATTAATACGGCTATTAATACGGGTACCTGGATAGGGGTAAGTGCCCACGTGTTTGGGACAGGACTCACTCCAAAAATAATTCCTAATTTTAGCTGGGGATTTGAATCGGGACCAGGTGATTGGTCCGGGCGCACAGGGGAGCGTATACCTGATGAACGGGAATGTGTGTACAAGCTGGACAAGGTACTGAGAGATGCCGATGCCTGGATGCGGTTGAAGGGGGCCGCATTAAGCGATATGCAAAAAAATATATTGACAGAACTTTACAATAAACGATAAAAAACAATTTTAAAAATGAGAAAGCAAATTGCGGCAGCAAACTGGAAAATGAACCTTACTTATACGGAAGGACAACAGTTGCTGGCAAGTATTCTGGAAAATGATCTCGGAAGCAAAGAAAACCATGAAGTGATTTTCGCTGTGCCATTTCCTTACCTGATCATGGCAAAGGAAAAAACAACCACTTTGAAGAACTATTATATAGCAGCGCAAAACTGCAGCAACAAAAAATCGGGAGCTTATACCGGTGAAGTATCTGTGGATATGTTAGACTCCATTCATATCAAACATTGTATCGTGGGGCATAGCGAAAGAAGAGAGTACTTTGGCGAGACCAACCAGATGCTGGCAGAAAAAATAAACCTGTTACTGGAAAAAGACATCACTCCGATATTTTGCTGCGGCGAGTCTTTGGATATCAGGGAAGCCAATACACAAAACAGCTTTGTGGAAGTTCAGTTGAAAGAATCTTTATTTCATCTGTCTGCCGAAGCCATTCAAAAAGTAGTAATTGCTTACGAACCCATCTGGGCAATAGGCACGGGTAAAACCGCTTCTACTGAGCAGGCCCAGGAAATGCATGCCCACCTTCGTTCGGTGCTGGCTGCACAATATGGTGCCGAGGTAGCCAATGAAATATCCATCTTATACGGCGGTAGTGTAAAAGCCAATAATGCAAAAGAAATCTTTGCTTCTCCTGATGTAGACGGCGGTCTTGTAGGAGGCGCGTCATTAGTGGCTTTGGATTTTATTGAGATCATTAAAGCGCTTAAATAAGTTTACTTACATTATAAGTGGGCCGGGTTTGCACCCGGCTTTTTTATTGCCAGAAACCAAAAAGTCGTCACCCTATCTGGCAACGACTTTCAGTATTTTTTAAATCGTGTTAATCTAAAACACCAGGTTGTTTAAATAAGCAGCTCCTTCTTTCACACAATCCAATGGTGCTTTTTCGTAAGCTTCCTGCTCTAAAATATAACGCTGCATACCCAGGCTTTTCGCTTGTGCCAATATCGATTTGTAGTCGATAGAACCTTTGCCTACGATGCAGCTTTGATTAGGCTCACCTTCTTTAAAAGGCGTATCTTTTTTACGGTCCTTGATATGGCAAAGTTTAAACCGCCATTTATACTTTTTCATCCATTCGATGGGGTCCTGACCGGCGGTAACCACCCAGTACATATCCATTTCAAAATCTACTAATGCGGGATCAGTATTCTTCATCATTATATCCTGCGGATATTGGGTGTCCTGCATTCTGAACGAATAATCGTGGTTGTGGTAAGCAAAGCGGATCCCGTTTTTCTGGCAGATCTCACCGGCCTTATTAAAATCATCGGCAGCTCTTTTGTAATCGTCAAGCCTGCGCTGTTTACCCAGCCAGGGGCAGATCAGGTATTTCATACCAATAGCCCCGGCTTCGGCAGCTTTTCTTTCAAAATCTTTTTTATAGTCGCAGTGACTGCTTACAATAGTTAATCCCAGCGAGTCCATATATTTCTTGAAATCGGTATTAGACATGCCCCAGAACATACCGTTAGCGCCTTCATAACTTTCAATTTCTTTATAGCCAAATGAAGCCAGCTTTTTTAATACGCCTTTCGGGTCCTTCGGTAAGTCATCACGCAGTGAATATAATTGTATACCGAGGTTTTTGATAGTGCCACGGTTGCCTGTAGATTTGCCGCCGGCGCCACAGGAGGCTAATGCCATACCCAAAGCCGCGCCGCCACTCATTTTTAAAAAATCTTTTCTATCCATTTTGCAAAGTTTTTAATAGGGTTCTTTTTAATACTTATGTTTTCGATGCGTTGCAGGTATTGACTTTTATTTCTCATCCATGAACTATTTTCAATGATCCATGAACCTGCCTTTACACATCGCAAATCTGTACCGCCTGTTCCAGCGCTTTAAAACGTTCCTGGTCAGTTTTTCCTGTTGGAATGAACTCCTGCGCTACGTGGCCTTTAAAGCCTGTTTCCAGGATGGCGTTCATAATAGCAGGGTAGTAGAGTTCCTGCTTATCGTTCAGCTCGTGGCGGCCCGGAACACCTGCTGTATGATAATGAGCAATGTACTGATGATTGGCTTTTATATTCGCAATCACATTGCCTTCATCTACCTGCATGTGGTAAATATCGTATAACAGTTTAAAGTTTTCACTTCCTAATCTTTTACAAAGCTCTACACCCCAGGCTGTGTGGTCACACATATAATCCTTGTGGTCCACCTTACTGTTCAGGAGCTCCATTACCAAAACCACTTTATGTTTCTCGGCAAGTGGCAATATTTTCTTTAAACCTTCCACGCAGTTTTTCAAACCTGTTTCGTCATCCATGCCGCGGCGGTTACCGCTAAAGCAGATCAGGTTTTTGTAACCGGCTTTGGCTACAAGAGGTATACCCTCTTCGTAATCTTTGATCAGCCCGGCATGGAACTCGGTTCCTGCAAAGCCATCCACAAGGCTCACTTTGCCCGGTATATAGCACATGCTGCAGGTGATGCCGTGTTTTTGAATAACAGGCCAGTCTCTGGGCGCCAGCAGGTCGATGGCGTTAAGCCCCATTTTCTTTACGGTTACACACAATTCTTCCAGGGGTACTTTACCAAAAGTCCACTGGCATACACTATGATTGATATTTCCTTTTAGCTTATACATTGATTTTTCTTCGTTCGCAAATGTAGTTAATGGAGAGAGGCCGGCGGCAACAGAGCCGGCAGCCAGTGTTTTAAGCATATTTCTTCTGCTATGCATTAGTAGTTGTTTTTTTATCGTTTCTGAAAATTACTGCAAACAGGAAGCAAACGATTGCGGCGATGCCGGCAGGTACCAGCCAAACATGTTGCCAGAAGCTATCCGGGGCAACCGCTGTCTTGTAATGTTCCGTTACAAAGCCTGCTACCCAGAAGCCAATTAACATTCCTACACCATAAGTAGCCAATGTGATCAACCCTTGGGCAGAGCTTTTATATTTGTCACCCGCCTTGGCATCAGTATAAATTTGTCCCGACACAAAAAAGAAATCATAACAAATTCCGTGTAATGCAATACCAATGATCAGCATAAAAGATAATTCTCCTGCATTACCATAAGCAAATAGTAAATACCTTACTGCCCATGCTAACATGCCAATCAAAATGGTGTTCTTAAAACCAAACCGTTTGAACAGGAAGGGGATTAATAAAAGGAATAATAATTCAGATCCCTGACCAATAGCCATTTTTGCAGTGGGATTCTCAAGTCCTACAGCTGTAAGAAATGGATTAGCGTTTTGGTAATAAAATGCGAGAGGAATACATATTAACACCGATGCAATGAAAAATGTCAGGAAATTTTTATCCTTTAATAAGTTCAATGCATCCAATCCAATTATCTGAGTAAATGACTTGTTGCCTTCAGCATTTTTTACAGGAGGTGTTTTGGGTAAGGTAAAGCTAAATATTCCTAATGCTGCTGAAGCAATAGCCGCCATCAGAAAAGTGTTTCTTAATGCACCGGTTTCCGCATTGCTGTTATCCCAGTCTAGTAAGCTGATGATAAGACCTGCTATGATCCAGCCTAATGTTCCAAATACCCTTATAAAGGAAAATTCCTTTTCCGGGTTTTTCATTTGCCTGAAAGAAACGGAGTTGACCAGTGCAAGGGTGGGCATGTACAATACCATGTAAATAAACACATACGGATAAAATACAGTAACATTTTCTGCATTAAACATCATATACATCAGAACCGCTCCGGCCAAATGCAAAACTCCCAGGATTCTTTCAGCATTAAAAAAACGGTCTGCAATTAAGCCAATAATAAATGGTGCAATGATAGCACCCCATGATTGGGTGGAAAATACATTGGCAATTTCCAACCCATTTGCTTGAAGATTGGTACCTAAAAAAGTCCCTAATGTTACAAACCATGCTCCCCAAATAAAGAACTGGAGAAACATCATTACGGATAGTTGCGCTCGGGTTGTGGACTTCATTGCTATATTTTATAGTTGACCAATATTTATGATCCGGCCTGATTATTTTTTACAAGGCCAGCTGTCTTCTTTTACGCATGTACAGGTTGAGGCCAATAAATGCCGCGATTAAAATAACCGGAATGATTAATGTTGTGTTGATGATTTCGGGTCCTGCCGCTTTGTTTGCTTCATTCAGTGCAATTTTCATTTCTTCGGTAGCTTCGGCTGAGTTGTAAAGCTTCATGTCGGCACCCGGAGGAAGTTTCTCGGCAATATATTTATCGTAAACGCCGCCCATAAACATCATATAAATAGATACGGCGAACATACCGGCACCTCCCATCAGGTTCAATCCTACCGCGCCGGTTTTAGGAAGGTATTCGGCTACAAATCCCAGCATGGTTGGCCAGAAATAACAAACACCGGCACCAAAAACCAATGCGCCCGCAAATATCATATTGCCGCTGGTATTACCTAAAAGATAAAGTCCGATAGTGGCCAATATGGAAGACATTAATAATACGCCCTGCGGCGCCAGCTTTTCCACAATAGGTCCTGCAAAAGCCCGGCCTATTACCATCACGCCGGTAGATACCGTTAGCACCAGTAATGCATTATCCGTTACATTCCTGAGTAAAACATCGATCCATTGGCCGGTGAATAACTCTGTAATTGCGGTTCCAAACATGCAAATGATCATAAACAGAAAGAGCGGATTGGCTAACGATTTATACATCTCACCGGTAGAGATGCCATTGGCAACTCTTTCCGTAACCGGGAAATCCTGCTTTGCGAATAAAAAACCATAAATAAGCGCAGGGATGATCATGATAGCTACCTGAATCTGCCACCCCAGTGCTATTTTATCGAAGAAGTAAACGATAAGGGTACCTAGTACAATACCCCCAGGAAACCACAAGTGAAAATGATTAAGCTTGGTTGTTTTGTTTTCGGGGAAAAGGGCTGTAACCAATGGATTACAGGCAGCTTCTACCGTTCCGTTAGCAATACCTATCAGCAGGGTTGAAAAAAACAGGGACCAGAAGGGATTGCCGAATTTGCCTGCGAAAATGGTGAGCAGGATGCCAACTAAATGAAATAAGAAAGCAAAAACTAACAGCTTTTTCATACCCAGCACATCAACAATCAGCCCGCCGATTATTACGGCAAGAGGAAACCCCCAGAATGCTGTGGCGGCAATGGTACCCAGTTCTGCCTTATCCAGTCCAAAATCTACACCCAGTTTATTTAAAATACCTGCCCGTATACCAAATGACAGAGAGGTTACCAATAATGCCAGGCAACTTGCCGTAAATAGTTGCGACCTGTTAATTGTTTTCATGCTTGCTTTCGTTATAGTTTTGTCGGTAAAGGGAAAAACGATTTTATGGCTAAATGTACAATTTAATCCATAACAAATATATGCGTTCTGACTTTTTATTAAGTGATTATATAACAAAAGGCTCCCGCAGGAGCCTTTATAATTATTATACAAGATAAAAGTGGTTAGATCTTAGCTAATTCCACCTTGCGATCCTGAGGGTTAACCGAGCTGTAAGCCATGGCCGCCTTTACAAAATGTACAAAAATAGGTTGGGGGTTCTCTACTGTACTTTTTAATTCGGGGTGGTATTGCACGCCTATAAAGAAAGGGTGTGTAGGCAGTTCAATCACTTCTACCAATCCGCTATCAGGGTTCTTACCGCTGGCCACCATACCAGCCTTCTCAAATGCATCCAGGTATTTGTTGTTGAATTCCCAGCGATGCCGGTGCCTTTCTGTAATGTTTTCAGAACCATAAATAGTATGTGCAAGGCTGCCAGGTTTTACCGAGCAGGCATAAGAGCCCAATCTCATAGTACCTCCTTTTTCAGTTACCTGTTTTTGTTCTTCCATTAATGCGATAACCGGTTCTGAAGCATTTTCATCCATTTCGGTAGAATTGGCCTCTTTCAGACCTAATACATTTCTGGCAAATTCAATGGCAGCCATTTGCATACCTAAACAAATTCCGAAGAAAGGCAAACCGTTTTCGCGGGCGTATTTTACTGCCGTAATCTTTCCCTCAATTCCTCTTAGTCCAAAGCCGGGGGCTACCAGTAATCCTTCCAGGCCGGCTAATTTTTCTTCAACATTTTCATCGGTGATATATTCACTATGCACGTTTACGATCTGCACCTGGCATTCGTTTACCGCGCCGGCATGTACAAAGGCTTCCAGGATAGACTTATAGGCATCCTGCAGCTCCAGGTATTTACCAATCAAGCCAATACGCACCACCGTTTTGGGGTATTTTAGTTTATCAAGGAAAGTACGCCATTTGGAAAGCTCCGGTTCCGGATAGTCGGTCATATTCATTTTTTTCAGGCAGGTCAGATCCAGCTTTTCGCGCAACATGGCCAAAGGAACTTCGTAGATGGTTGACTGATCCGTTGCTTCGATCACGGCTTCCTGCTTTACATTACAGAACAGGGCGATCTTCCTTTTTAACTCGGGGGTTAATGGTTTCTCTGTTCTGCACACAATAATATCCGGGCTCACACCTTCCTGGCTTAGCATTCTTACACTGTGCTGGGTAGGCTTGGTTTTTAATTCCTTTGCTGCTTTCAGGTAGGGGATATAAGTTAAATGAATTACAACCGTGTCTTCTTCGGGCAGCTCCCATTGCAACTGGCGGATAGCCTCCACGAAAGGCAAACTTTCGATGTCGCCAATAGTACCCCCGATCTCTGTGATCACAATATCATACTCCCCGGTAGTACCCAATTCCATCATCCGGCGCTTGATCTCATTGGTAATATGCGGTACCACCTGTACGGTTTTACCTAAATAGGCACCCTCTCTTTCCTTATTAATAACGGTTTGATAAATGCGGCCGGTGGTTACGTTGTTGGCCTGGGAGGTGAAAATATTCAAAAAACGCTCATAGTGACCAAGGTCCAGGTCGGTTTCAGCTCCATCTTCGGTAACATAGCACTCACCATGTTCGTAAGGGTTGAGGGTCCCGGGATCTATATTGATATATGGATCAAACTTCTGGATGGTAACCCTGAAGCCTCTTGCCTGCAATAGCTTGGCTAAAGAAGCTGCAATAATTCCCTTACCTAAAGAAGATGTTACGCCACCCGTAACAAAAATATACTTGGCCATAAAAAGTTGTTTACGCTCAATAAAATATTATCAAACAAGTAAAAGGTACTTGCAGACAATGTTGTGATAAAATTTAGTATGAAAAAGGATCTTAAAACGACCAGCAGAAATACTCCGCTAAGGGAAACTTATGGAGGTCATGCAAAGATAGGAATTAATATGCCATCTGCGATCGAATTGATTGCACTCAGTTTTTATTTTTTAGAAATCTTGCAAATGGTCAACTAATTCCTATATGTCTTTTGCTATTTTTTTATAGCTGGTAATTACACCGCGGATCAGCGAAGAGCTGAAGCCTCTGTGCTCCATTTCATTTAAACCTACAATGGTACATCCCTTGGGTGTAGTAACCTTATCAATCTCCTGTTCGGGGTGCGTATTATTGGAAAGCAGCAGTTCTGCGGCTCCTTTTACCGTTTGGGCCGCAATAAGGCTTGCCGTTTTGGCATCGAAGCCTATTTCTATGCCTCCCTGTATGTTGGCTCTTACATAGCGGAGCGCGAAAGCAGTGCCACAGGCGCCTAATACGGTAGCGGCATCCATCAGCTTGTCGTCAATAACCGCAACCTTTCCAACTGTGTTGAACATTTTAGTTACCGTTTGTACCTGCCTCTCGGTTGCATTGTCGTAGCTGATGCAGGTCATGCTTTCCTGTATGGCAACAGCCGTATTAGGCATAGCGCGGAACACCGGTAGCGCTATCTGGGCCATTTCTTTCAGGTCGCTAACCTTTACACCGGTAATCACCGAAATTAAAACCTGTTTTTTATGGAGTACCGGCGCAATAGTTTTCATAACGCCTTCTACCTGGAAGGGCTTTACTGCAAGAATGATAACATCGCTGCCTGAAGCGGCTTTCACATTGTCATCAGTGATCTTAACTGTTTTGGGCAACTCGCCTTTCAGGGTAGATATGTTTCTTTTGGTGATGGTAATATCTGCCGGGTTGCAGAAATCACTTTTGATTAATCCCTGTGCTATGGCGGTACCTAGGTTTCCTCCGCCGATGATGGCTATTTTTTGAGACACTGATATTGGTTTTAAAACGATTAATGAAGCAGCGGTATATCCCTGCATTAACTTTTGTAAGGGTAGCAAATCTACAAAAGCCAGTGGAACAATCCGGTATTTTCCTGTTTAGGTTAACCTGGATGAAGTGTATTCCTGTCAAACCGCCCGGTAACAGGTCCGTTTTGGAGGAAAATTAAAAACAGCCTGCATACGAATTATGAAATTAAATAATGTTATTAAAAATGCTAAAAAAATAAGAATAATTATATTTTTTGTGATGATTACAAATATTTTTAATAAAAAAATCTCTTAAATCGTATATTTGCACTCAATTAAAACAAACTTATCACGATGTCTTTAAGAATTTCTGCACTTTCGAACATTCCGGCTACAACAGATGAGTTGGGAAAAATTACGCCAAAAATAACCACCGTATTTGGCTCGCATGTATTTAACCTAAAAACTGCAAGAGAGTATTTAAGCGATGACGCTTATAAAAGTATTGTTGCTTCAATCAAATCAGGGCAGAAAATCGACAGAAACGTAGCTTCTAACATCGCTAATGGTATGCGTGCCTGGGCGGAAAGCAAAGGTGTTACCCACTTTACGCACTGGTTTCAGCCGCTTACCGGTACTACTGCTGAAAAGCATGATTCGTTTTTTACATTGAAGAGTGATGGTACTCCTATCGAAGAGTTTGATGGCGCTGCTTTGATTCAGCAGGAGCCTGATGCATCTTCTTTCCCAAATGGTGGACTGCGCGCTACTTTTGAAGCAAGAGGATATACCGGCTGGGATCCTTCTTCACCTCCCTTTATTATTGAAATTGGTCATGGCCGTACACTTTGTATCCCTACCATTTTTATTTCATACACCGGTGAGTCATTAGACTATAAAGCGCCTTTATTGAAATCTATCGACCTGTTGAATAAAGCAGCGGTAGATGTTTGTAACTTTTTTGACAGAAACGTAACCCGCGTTAATGTTACTTTAGGTTGGGAGCAGGAATACTTCGTAGTTGACGATGGTTTGTTCCGTGCAAGACCTGACCTGGTAATGTGTGGCCGTACTTTATATGGACATAACTCAGCTAAAAACCAGCAATTAGAAGATCACTATTTCGGATCTATTCCTGAAAGAGTATATGCTTTTATGCGCGATTTTGAAAATGAGTGCTATAAATTAGGTATTCCTTTA
>JBCNOR010000340.1:0-5909 GCA_039593785.1 Niabella sp.
TACTACATGAAACACGTTTTTGCCGTTTAGCTTTTCCAGCGTAGTAGTAAAAGATCCTGCGCCGGCAGTAACATTAATTAATTTAGCAGCAGTATAATAAACAATAAAACCTACTTTTTCTCCCGCTTTAAAAGCAGTATTGGTAATGCCGCATTTTTGAACCGGCACGGTTTCTTTAACGGCAGGCAGCTTCGTATTAGCCATGGCAGCAATAGCGAACAGGGAGAGTACAGATAATTTAAGTGCTTTCATTTCTATTTTTAAAAATATTTTTAATACCCAGTATCAGCAAGCTCCCGATCAGGGCAGGAAACACCAGGTTGATTAACCATATACTTAACGAAGTTAAGCTTACACCCAAATGGTTGGTTGTAAATAATCCCATAAGCTGGATGCTCAATTCGTTTTTTAGGCCGAGGTCAGTAAAAAGTGCAATAGTAGGTATAATCGCCATCACTAAAAACATCACACTTATTCCCATCCAGCTTTGTAATAAGCTCACATTTACATCAAACAGCTGAAACAGTAAAAAATACTGCAGGCTGAATACCGTAAACCGTACTACAGACAAAGACAAGAACTTTATAAGCAACGTTGCATTGATATGCTCAATAGCCTCTATGGCCCAGGCAAACTTACTGACCTGTGGCAATTTATCAATAATTTTTATTAGCCAGGGCAAACGAAAATAAAATAACAGTAGTGTAACAGTAATAATGGCCGAAATCCATATAAAAGCGTTCACAAATGCTTGTGTTGCAATACCTGCCAGCACCAGGTCCTGCCTGATCAATACTAAGGCTGCTAACCCTGCAGCAAATGTGACGATCAATTGGCTCATATTAGCAACTACAGTCAGCGAAATAGCTTTGATCCGGTTTCCTTCGCTCATGTACAGCACCCGGCCAACGTATTCGCCAATACTGTTTGGGGTACTGATAGAAAACGAAATACCGGAAAGAACCGCTTTAAAAGCCCTGCCAAAGCTGATATGCTGTATACGTTTCACAGCAAGCATCCATTTGTATGCTTCCAGGCTCCAGTTTACCACCATCAGGGCAACAGTTACTACAAGAAACCAGATATTGGAACTGGCCAGCGATAGTTTAATTCGTGAAAGTGATTCTTCCAGCCCGCTTTGGCTACTGATCTGGCTATAAATAGACCATGCCAGCCAAATAAACAGTACCGGACCTAAAAAATAGTTGATGAATATTTTGATATTTTTGTTCACCTTCACAAGGAGGTAAAAATAATATCTGTTTGCAAGAATCTTCCAAAATAATATTGGGCATTGATCCGGGAACCATTATAATGGGGTACGGTATCATTGCCTGTCACCGGCAAAAAGTGCAGCTCCTGGAGATGCATGCATTGAAACTTCCTGCAAAAAAGAGCAATTACGAAAGACTGAACCTGATACATCAGAAAGTAACCGAGCTGATTAAAACCTACCGGCCTACAGAATTCGCCATTGAGGCGCCGTTTTTCGGAAAGAATGTACAAAGTATGCTAAAGTTGGGCCGGGCCCAGGGAGTGGCAATTGCTGCTGCCATGCATCATAACCTGCCTATAACGGAATATTCACCCAAAAAAGTAAAGCTGGCTGTAACCGGCAATGGTAATGCAGATAAGGAACAGGTGTGGAAAATGCTGCAGCAAACCATGAATATTAAAGAGTTGCCGCAGTATTTTGATGCTACAGATGCCCTGGCAGTAGCAGTATGCCATCATTACCAAATCTTATCACCTATTCCTGCTGCCGGGAGTTTTAAAGGTTGGGATGATTTTATTAAGAAAAACCCTGAAAGGGTGAAGTAGCTTACTGTACCAACTACCCGAAAAATTGAGTAAATTGCGGGTAAGATGGTTGGTGACGAAAAAAAATATACGATAGAGGAAGATGATGATTTGTCTTCGGTGGTAAATGAGCCTGAAGATTTTGGGTTTGAAAAAGCTGAAAATGATTTACTACGTGCTGCTTTAAAACGAACTTACAAGGAACGCTTTTTAGTTATGACTACATTAATGAAAAGAAGCGTTATGTTTAAAAATGCAAAAATTACCTATAAGCCTCACGATTAAATAGCGGGCTCTTATGGACATATTTGACACCGAGTTGTTAGAGTTTTGGAGCTATCTTAACAAGCATAAAGTGAAATACATTATGGTTGGCGGTGTTGCTATCAATTTTAACGGATACCAGCGCAGTACCGAAGATGTTGATGTTTGGCTTAAGGATACAAAAGGTAACAGAGAAAAATTTCGAAAGGCATTCGAAGAGTATTCCGGCGAAAACTACTATATGATCACCACCATGCAGATTGTACCCGGATGGACTTATTTCCATCTCAATAATGGTTATCGGTTGGATTTAATAACGAATATGAAAGGGCTGGAAGGCTATTCTTTTGAGCAATGTTTGAAATTAGCAGGTGTGGCTGATATTGATGATGTTCTTGTTCCTTTTTTACATATTAATCATCTTATTGCCAATAAAAAAGCAGTAAACCGCCCTAAAGATCAGATAGATATTATTTATTTGGAAAGAATAAAGGAATTAAGAGAAAAAGAGAACCTCTAGCAGAAGGACAGGAAACTGCTATTTCTTAACTTTTCGATCTTCAAATCTGCCGATTTTCCCATACTCCCCTTATCTTTGCGCCAAATTTCACCGAATTATGGGTTCAAACGGCTTCAAATCCTTTCTAGTAGCGGCTTTCAGCCTGTTTTTAGTATTTGCAGGGCAATCGGCTTTTGCGCAACATGAGGGAGGGCATGACGCTGCCCCGGTTGAGCAACATGAGGCTGGCGAACATGGTGCAGCTGCTGAATCGGCTTTTAACCCGGGTGAGGCTATTTTACACCACATTGCAGACTCTCATGAGTTCCATTTCTTTTCTTTCAAAAAGAGTGATGGCAGCGAATTTCACGCAACTTTACCTTTACCGGTTTTAGTATATTCTCCGCAGAGAGGCTTTTCGGCTTTTATGTCTTCTAACTTCCATCACGGTCACGAAGCATATAATGGTTATAAATTAGAACATGATAAAGTGGTACCGGTTGACGCCAATGGTAATGTGGATGAGTCTGTAAAAGTTTACGACTTCTCTATCACTAAAAACGTTTCGCAAATGTTATTAGCGCTGATCGTTTTGGTATTGATCTTAACTTCTCTGGCTAAAAAATACCTGAAAGGCCAGGGTGTAACTTCTGCTCCTAAAGGTTTCCAGAACGCAGTAGAGCCCGTGATCACTTTTGTTCGTGACGATATTGCAAAACCTAATCTGGGACCAAAATATAAAAGATACCTGCCTTACCTGTTAACGGTGTTCTTCTTTATCTTAATTAATAACATTTTTGGATTATTGCCAGGCGCCGCTAACGTAACCGGTAATATTGCCTTTACTGCTGTAATGGGTATAATATCATTCTTTGTAATCATCTTTAGTACCAACAAGCATTATTGGGAGCACGTATTCTGGTTTCCTGGCGTACCGCTTCCGGTTAAGTTGCTGATGATCCCGGTAGAATTGTTAGGTGTATTTACCAAGCCTTTCGCTCTTATTGTGCGTTTGTTTGCTAACATGACAGCAGGACATATTATCATCCTGAGCTTTGTTAGTTTGATATTTATCTTCGGGGAAATGAGCAAAGGTGCCGGTTATGCGTTTTCTCCGGTTTCAATAGCATTTGCCGTATTTATTTACGTAATTGAGATTCTGGTAGCATTCATCCAGGCGTACATTTTCACCAACCTTACTGCCGTGTTTATCGGTGGCGCTATTGGTGATCATCATTACGAAGAGGATGTGCATCCGCATCATTAATTTGTTTTTTATTTTTAATTATATATAAAATCACAATCATGGATTTATTAAACACTTTGTTGGAAGTAACCGGTAGCTGGTCTCACGTAGGTGGTGCTATTGGCGCTGGTTTAGCAGCAATTGGCGCTGGTTTGGGTATTGGCCAAATCGGTAAAGGTGCTACCGAAGGTATCGCTCGTCAGCCAGAAGCAGCTAACGACATTCGTGGTGCTATGATCTTAACTGCAGCCTTTATCGAGGGTGTTGCCCTGTTTGCGGTAATCGCAGGTTTATTGGCTGTATTGAAGTAATAGCTTCATCAAAAATTTTACTGCATCTAAAGCAAAGGGCGGCGGATGCAGTATCTTTTAGCTCTTTTTCGTAAATTATCATCTGTCCATTGCCTATCAACCATAGTTCATGGACTTTTAATTAAATAAAAATGGATTTAGTAACTCCGGACCTCGGTTATTTTGTATGGGCGCTTGTAGCCTTTTTAGTGGTATTTCTGATACTGAAAAAGTTTGCCTGGAAACCTATTTTAAAATCGTTAAACGAACGCGAGCAGAATATCGCAGGCGCTATTGCATCTGCCGAAAAAGTGAAGGCAGAGATGGCTCAGTTGCAAAACGAGAACGAAGCTTTATTAGCGAAAGCGCGTGAAGAAAGAGCTGCTTTGTTGAAGGAAGCGCGTGAAACAAAAGATAAGATTATCAACGAAGCAAAAGAGCAGGCTAAAACTGAGGCATCCAAGATTATTGCTGATGCCCAGCAGGCTATTAACGCACAGAAAATGGCGGCTTTGACAGAAGTTAAAAATGAAGTGGGTAAGCTGGTTGTAGAAGTAAGTGAGAAAATTTTAAAGCAGGAATTGAGCAGCCCTAATAAACAGGAAGCGCATATCAATGGCCTGGTTGACAGCATCAAGCTGAATTAATCAACCTGGCAAAACGGTTGGTGAGACAGGAAGTATATTAATCTGAAATATTAAATAGTAATAATAAAATGCTGAATCCTCGTTTAGCACATAGATACGCAAAGGCCTTACTGGATATTGCTGTGGAAAAAGGACAACTGGACCAGGTGTTTGCGGATATTCAGTGGTTACAGGCTGTATGTAAATCGAACAGTGACTTTGTGAGCTTGTTGCGTAGTCCGATCATTAAAGCAGACAAGAAGCAGAAAATTGTTGAGGCTGTGGCTAAAGGTAATATCGGAGAAATTACATCCGGTTTTATCCGCTTATTGATCAGCAAAGTGAGGGAATCACATTTACCGGAAATACTAACTGAATTTGTAGCATTATACAAGCGTCATAATAATATTAATACCGTAAAGCTTACAACAGCTGTTGCTGTTAGTGATGCCGTTAAGAACGGTATAATTGCACAGGTGAAAAAAGCCGCAGGTGTTGAAAAGGTGGAGTTGGAGGAAACTGTGAATCCTGACATTATTGGTGGCTTTGTACTCGAAATGGGTGATAAAATGGTGGATGCAAGCATTGCTTATGATCTGCGTGAGGTAGCCAAACAGTTTAGGAATAATGATTTCATCTATAAGGTAAGATAAAATATCTTTAGATCAATAAAATATGGAGTCTGCAAATCAATGCAGACTTTTTTTATGAATGCAACCTATGGCCGTTCCTTTTCGTCTTATACTTACTATTTAGCTTGATGAGGATACCAATTTGTTTTATATCTCTCCTGCTTTGCTTTATGCCGCAGGATGTGACTTGCCAGACCGATACCGATTTACTCCAGGTACAACCATTGCATAAAATAAAATTATCCTTGCCGGGGCTCACCTATCAATGGGAAAAGCCCGTTAGCTGCAAATCTGTACTAACAGTAGAAGGGGGCATTGCAGGCGGTGTGTCTTTTAGTGCAGGCTCAGCGAGCAGAACAGCGTTTCGTTACGCAATAGTACCTGAAATGGGCATCGGTTTTAAAAACTATTACAACCTGTACAGGCGTTTTAAAAATGGGAAGAACATTAATAACAATGCCGCCAATTTTATTGCAACCGATGTTTTTGTAAATGGCAATCCCATACTGTCTTCAGGAAATGTAACGGCGCGTGAAGCGGTTGGCCTTACAG
>JBCNOR010000341.1:0-5908 GCA_039593785.1 Niabella sp.
TTCTTTGTAATCGAAGTAAGTAACCATGCCATTATTGATGACCACATCGGGTTCATTTTTCTTCATAGCCTCTGCAAATTTTACAGGATGGGGTAACGCGTTATCCTGCGCTGCCGCTGCTCCGTTGCCGGCAGGGGCTGTTAGCTTGGAAGCATCAAAACCTTTGGGCAGATCATCTGCATTAAAATCCTGCGTACCCATAGGAGGCAGGAATGCTCCCAAGCCTTTTAAAGGAGCGCCCCATAAACCAGGTGTAAGGTATACTACCATAGAAAACGCGGCTATCGCAAAGAATAACCTTGTTACAGACAGGTAAGGAATTCCAAAATCGTTTTTCGGCAGCTCATCATCGTGTTTAAATTTAAGTTTGCCTAGCAAATACAATCCCAGCAACAGGAAGATCACAATCCACAGCACGATGAATATTTCGCGGTCCAGTATGCGCCAGTTTTTGGCCAGATCAGCATTCGAAAGAAACTTGAGCGCCAATGCCAGCTCCAGAAACCCTAATGTTACTTTAATAGCATTGAGCCAGCCACCGGCTTTTCCCAGCACATTTAATTTGCTTGGAAAAAAAGCGAATAAAGCAAAGGGCAAGGCCAGTGCCACTGAGAAGCCGAACATACCTATTAAGGGCCCCCAATAACTTCCTTTAGATGCTAAAACAAGCAGGTTGCCAATGATGGGGCCAGTACAGGAGAAGGAAACGATCACTAAGGTAAGTGCCATAAAGAATATCCCCCAGAAGCTTCCTGTGCCCGCTTTGCTATCGGCCCTGGTAGACCAGGAGCTAGGCAGCTGAATTTCGAAAGCGCCCAAAAAAGAAATACCAAAGATGACGAATATGGCAAAAAAGATAAGGTTGGCGATCCAGTTAGTAGAAAGATTATTTAATGCAGCGGGGCCAAAGATCAGGGTGATCAGAAAACCAAGTAAGGTAAATATGATGATAATGGACAAAGAATAGATAACTGCATTTTTGATTCCTTCGTGTTTGGTCTTACTCCGCTTGGTAAAGAAGCTTACTGTAACGGGTATCATTGAATACACGCAAGGGGTGAGCAATGCCAGCAAACCTCCTGCAAATGCAGTTAAAAAGATCCATAATAAAGATTGCTCCTGGGCACCGGAAGCTTTGTCTGTTGTTCCATTTTCATTATTGGCTTTCCCTGGCATAACAACCACCCTAAAATCTTTTTCAATTGAAGGATATTCATCCCCCACATTAAACATGTAAGTGGTCTTCCCTTTAACCAGTAATGTATCTCCTTCAGCAACTTTCAGGGTTTGTATCCACTCAACAGAGTCGGTCACAAAAGAAACATTTAAAGATAGCGTTGAGTCTAATTTGGATTGAACATTTCCTTTCTCCGTAATATTTCCTTTTAAATAACCGGCCAGGCTGCTATCGAAACTTACCTGGGAGAAAACCGCATCCTCAGGACTTTTTTGAAGCGCATAGAGGGTTACACCCGGTTTTACGGCTTTTGCTGTAATAGTAATAATAACTTCATCCTTATTAACACGCTTCTGATCAACAGAAAGCTGTACCGCCGTAGTGTCTTGTGCCCATAACAAGAGCGTGGATAGCACCGCCCAAAATGATAATAAAAAACGCTTCATTATTGAATATATATTGTTTCAAGGCATTCATTTGCCGCTCTGCCTGCCATTGCAGTCAATTATTAAGTAAACAACAAAGCTATCGTATTGTTGGTATTATTGCATTTTTCCGATGCAAAGTTCCAGGCTGGTCCTCCAGTCGGGAATTTCCAGTTGGTAGGTTTCTTTTATTTTAGTTTTATCAAGCACACTCCAGGCGGGTCGTTTAGCCGGTGTGGGGTATTGTATAGTTGGAATAGCTTTTACTTCGCAATCAGCATGTATGAGGTCTTTAATAGCCAGGGCAAACTCATGCCAGTTAATACGTCCTTCGTTGGTATAATGATAGATACCCGGCACCCAGTTGCCCGAGCTAATAATATGAATAACGGCTGCAGCCAGATCTGCGGCATAGGTAGGTGTACCATATTGATCGCTGACTACATTTATCTGTGGTTTTTCCTTCATCAGGCGGATCATGGTTTTTACAAAGTTCTTTCCAAAAGTAGAGTATACCCAGGCCGTACGAATGATAATGGCATCGGTAAACTCCGCTGCCCGCTTTTCTCCTTCTAATTTAGTAATACCGTAAACACTTACTGGTTGGGTGGCATCCGTCTCTTTATAAGGCTCTGTTCCGTTTCCGTCAAAAACATAATCAGTAGAAACATGAATCAATTTGGTGTTATGAGCAGCGCAGGCCCTGGCGAGATATCCTACAGCATCGGCGTTCAAAGCCTGCACATTGCTAAATTCCGCTACGTCTTCCGCTTTATCTACAGCTGTATAGGCTGCACAATTGACGCAGAAATCAGGTTGATGCGCTTCAAAAAAACGGTTTACAGCGGCTTCATCAGTTATGGAAAGCGTTGCCCTGTCAGTAAACAAAAAATTAAAATCGGGGTATCGGCCTGCCAAAGCTTTTATATCTGAACCCAATTGACCGTTGGAGCCGGTAACCAATATCGTTTTCTGCGCCATAAATTAGTTTAGAAGTTGTTTGTACACGCTTTTAAAGAAGGCAATACCAGGTCCTTATCAGACACTACTGCCGCGCCTTCCGGCAATTGCCAATCTATCGCCAATTCAGGGTCATTGTAAATAATACCGCCCTCGCTTTCTTTATTATAAAGGGCATCACATTTGTACATTACCACCGCTGTTTCGCTTAAAACCGAAAACCCGTGGGCAAAACCTGCCGGGATCAGTAGTTGTTTTTTATTTTCTGCAGTTAGCTCTATAGAAAATACCTGGCCGTAAGTTGAGGAGCTTTTACGGATATCCACTGCCACATCCAGTATCCTGCCTGCTAAAGCACGAACCAGCTTACATTGCGCATGCGGGTTTTGCTGGTAATGCAAACCTCTTATAACGCCATAACTTGAAAAAGACTGGTTGTCCTGCACAAAATTATACTGCAATCCTTCTGCCTCAAATTGTGATTTGTTGTACGCTTCAAAAAAGTACCCGCGACTATCTTCAAAAACCCTGGGCTCAAATATCAATAACCCTTCTAAAGGTGTTGTAGTAAACGGCATTATAAACTATAATATTTTCGGTTTAAAATTTTATTTCGATATATCCCTTTCAAATCTGCGATGAGCGCAGTTGGCCTGGTAATGCTGCAAAAATAGTCGTCGTCGAGCAATAAATAATCCTTATGAGGCACTGCAATCACTACGGCATCGTAATCGGCTGATATATCCTGCTGCAATTCGATATTATACTCTTTTTTTAGTTCTTCGGATGTAGCATAGGGATCTTCCACATCTACCAGCACCGAAAATTCCTGTAATGCTTTCACTATTTCGGCTACCTTGCTGTTTCTTATATCACTTACATTTTCTTTGAAGGTGGCTCCCTTCACCAATACCTTAGCCTGCCCCACATTAATGCCGGATTTAATAATATGTTTCACAATTTTCTCGGCTACATACTTGGCCATCGTATCATTAATATGACGGGCAGCCAGTATTAATTGCGCTTTATAATCCATCCGGCTGGCTTTATACGCCAGGTAATAAGGATCTACACCGGTACAGTGTCCGCCTACAAGCCCCGGTTGAAATTTTAAAAAGTTCCACTTGGTGCCGGCCGCTTCCAGTACTTCAAACGTATTGATCTTTAGCTTATCGAAAATCACCGACAGCTCATTCATAAAAGCGATATTAAGATCACGCTGGGTGTTCTCCACGATTTTGGCTGCCTCCGCTACTTTGATGGAAGAAGCCCTGAATACGCCGGCTTCTACTACCAACTCATATACTTTTGCGATCTCGTCCAATGCTTCCGGATCACAGCCGGAAACTATTTTAGTGATATTATTTAAAGTATGTACTTTATCGCCGGGATTAATCCTCTCAGGGGAATAACCCGATTTAAAATCAATACGATTACTCAGACCGGATACTTGCTCTATAACCGGCAAACAATCTTCCTCAGTGCATCCCGGGTAAACCGTAGACTCAAATACCACATAATCGCCTGCCCCTATCACCTGTCCTACAGTCTCCGATGCTTTAATAATAAAACGCAGATCAGGAATGTTTTTATCATCAACGGGCGTTGGAACGGCAACAATATAAAAGCTGGCTTCCTTTAATACATCAACCGAACTGGTAAAAACGATGTCCGTGCTTTTAAATGCCGATGCATCCAGTTCTTTGCTTGGATCGGTTCCCTTCCGCATGAGATCCAGCCGCTCTTCATTGACATCAAAGCCGATAACAGAAAGTTTTTTGGCGAACGCCAGCGCAATAGGGAGTCCTACGTACCCCAGGCCAATTACCGCCAGCTTGGCTTTTTTTGTTACCAGATCGGTATACATGACGGAATTATTGATTTACAAATTCCAAAACAGCACTGGTAATATAGGCAAGCTGCTCTTCGTCCATTTCAGTATGAACAGGAAGAGAAACCACCCTTTCTGTCAACCAGTCCGTAATGGGCAATTCCTGGTTTTCGGTATTAAAATGCGCAAACATTTTTTGTTTATGGCCCGGAACCGGGTAATAGATCATTGCCGGAATTTTCCTTTCAGCTAAAAAAGCTACCAGCCCTTCCCTATCCACATCATTCAGCAGCAAGGTATACTGGTGGTATACATGGCTGGCAAAATCAGCCCTGGCAGGAACCGTTAGCTTTTTGGTACTGCCAAAGGCTTTATCGTAATAAGCAGCAACTGCCTGACGCGCTTCATTATAAGTATCTAAATGCTTCAGCTTAATATTTAGTATAGCTGCCTGCACACTGTCCAAACGGCTGTTACAGCCCACTACATCATGATAATATCTTTTACTTTGGCCGTGGTTGGCAATCATTTGCATTTTAGCTGCCAGCTCGTCGTCATTGGTGCAAATAGCTCCGCCATCTCCAAAAGCACCCAGGTTTTTACTGGGATAAAAAGAAGTACATCCTATATGCCCGATGGTACCTGTTTTTTTCACGGTGCCGTCCTGGAAAGTAAAATCAGCGCCGATGGCCTGGGCATTGTCTTCCACCACATACAGGTTATGCTTTTCGGCAATTGCCATAATGGCTTCCATATTGGCTGCCTGGCCATAAAGGTGTACCGGCAGGATCACTTTAGTTTTTGGCGTTATCCTGCTCTCCAGTTCATGAACATCTATACAAAAAGTATGTTGATCCACCTCAACAAATACGGGCTTCAATTGCAAAAGCGCTACCACTTCGGTGGTGGCTATAAATGTAAAAGAAGGTGTAATCACCTCGTCGCCAGGCTGTAGGCCTAAGGCCATTAAAGCAATCTGTAAAGCATCAGTACCATTGGCGCAAGGAATTACGTGCTTAACATCGAGGTAGCCTGCCAGGTTTTGCGAAAACTCCCTGACAGCCGGACCATTGATAAAAGCACTACTATCCAGCACTTCCAACACTGCATTATCTACTTCATTCTTAATCTTAAGATACTGGCTGCGGGTATCAACCATCTGGATAGGACGCATAGGGTTCAATTTAAGGGGGCAAAAGTAATAAAATAAAAAGCAATATTATAGATTGCTTTTACATTTGCGAAAAGGCAAACCAGTGGATGTTTTAATGTATAATATTTCCGTAAGGCTGTATCAACTAGCCATTTTGATTGCTTCCCTGTTTAATAAAAAGGCGAAACTCTGGCTGGAAGGAAGGAAAGATATTTTCAACAGGTTGCAAAATGCTGTTGGCAATGGCGAAAAAATAATCTGGATGCACTGCGCATCACTGGGCGAGTTTGAGCAGGGAAGGCCGGTGCTGGAGCAGTTAAGGCTGCAATACCCGCAGCACCGGCTGTTGCTTACCTTCTTCT
>JBCNOR010000342.1:0-5895 GCA_039593785.1 Niabella sp.
AGTGAAAAATTCGATGTCTTTATATAATCTGCCGGAACCCCCGTTACAGTAAACCTGCTGCCAAGAGAGTGATTTTTTGTCACCTCATAAAGACCTGTAAAATTGATCCGGTGCTTGGAGGCGATCACCTTATCATAATAAATCAGGTTTTGAAAATTAACGTCCCAGTATTCTGTATTGGATATTTCGGCAGTTGAGGACGACTGTATCGTTGCTACGTTGAAATAAGTAAGCGGTCCGGAATACCCGTTGTAATTGGTTTGACTGAAATTAAGCCCTGCATTAAACCGGTACTTCAGGCCTGGAAGAATATTGACTTCAGCATACAAGCTATTAAAGGTCCTCAGTGTCCTGGTACGGGCTAGGATAGCATCATCCTTAGTGATAATGGTCATCGGGTTCACCTGGGCTGCATCTATCGAACCATCAGCAGGATTGATGTTCAGCGAGCCGTCATTGTTATAAACAGGAGCCAGCGGCGTTAGCCTCACGAGGCCTCCGGGAACGCCGCCACCACCCGGATTGTTCTGATAGGATAAGGTGTTAAGTGTATTCAAACCTATCTTCACATGCTTTCCCAATTTTTGATCAATGGTTGCCCTTATATTAAATCGCTGGAAGTCCTGGTTGGGGATGATGCCTGTTTCGTTAAAATATCCTAATCCTAACGAATACTGGGTATTTTCTATCCCACCCTGCAAGCCCAGTTGATGATTGGTCATAAAACCGGTTTTGTAAATCAGATCCTGCCAATCGGTAGATATCCCGGCATCTAGCGCAGCCTGTTCTTTCTGGGTCAGCAAATACCCCGATGTACCGGGATTTGTTCTGTTATATTTTGCCGCATCGGCTTTAAATTGAGCATACTCCGGTCCGTTCATCACATCGTATTTGCTCATAATTTTTGTGATGCCATAGTAACCGTCATAGCTAAGCACCGGCTTACCTGTTCTCCCCCGCTTGGTTGTAATTAATATAACACCTCCGGCACCCCTGGAGCCAAAAATTGCGGTGGCAGAAGCGTCCTTCAGAATTTCCATATTAGCAATATCATCGGGGTTAATATCGTTTAACCCGCCGAACGGAATACCATCCACCACAACCAGGGGCCCGTCCAGTGCATCTGCCTGCCCCGAGCTGGTAGTAAGAGAGCGGTTTCCCCTGATGCGTATCTGGCCCTGTGATCCCGGCGTTGATCCGTTATTAACAATAGAAACGCCGGCAGCACGTCCTTTTAGCTGGTTAAGCATATTAGGCGCAGGAACCTCCCTGAGTGTTTCGCCGGATACCGATACTATGGCGCCCGTTACATCCTTTTTGCGGGCTGATCCATATCCTATAACGACTACATTGTCCAGGTTTGCCGTTTCCGAAGACAAGGTAACTGTTAATTCCGCCTGGTTATTCACTGCAATTTCAGCGGTCCGGTAGCCTACTGACGAAACGACCAATGTGGCATTAGCGGCTACTGATAGCTCAAAGCGTCCGTTTTCGGCAGTGGTGGTGCCGGTGGTTGTGCCCTTTGCAGTAACAGAAGCATTTACAATTGGGCCGCCTGTTTCATTTACCACCCGCCCGGTTACACGAATGGTTTGGGCGCAGGTAACTGAACAAATGAGTGATAAAAACAGGATCGCCGGAACTTTGCGGGGTTTATGACGTCTCACGGTACACCGCAAAAAAAAGGAAGCGACTTTTAATAGCAAGCTTTGCATAGTCATAGTGTTTAAAGGTGAAAATAAATCGATTGCATTATTGGATATTAAACTGAGAAAAACCGGGGTATTTGTACGGGTACATTTACATCAATATAGCAAGCATTCAAACCCGGTACACCCAACAATAATTCTTTATAAAACAAGCACAGATTATACGTAAACCTTAGATTTATCCGTTATTTCAGCCCGTTCCAACGGCATTTTCAAAACAAATTTTGTTTGAGAAGTGCAATTCGATGTCTAAATTAGGATATAAAAAACAAATAAAGCAACCGATTGCAATTATTTTTTCAATATCTTTACCTCATCACATATTTATTGCCATATGCATAAGGGTAAAGACATTACCATGTATGACCTTGCCAAAGAGCTAAATGTCTCTGTAGCAACCGTTAGCCGCGCCTTAAAGGACGATCCGGCGGTACATAAAAAAACCAGGAAAAGAATTACCGACCTGGCTACCGAGCTGGGTTATCAAACCAATCTTTTTGCACGTAGCCTCAGAACCAGGGAAACAAAAACAATCGGTTTCATGATTCATGAGCTCAATAGTAACTTTATTAATGCAGTGTTGTCGGGTGTAGAAAGGGTAACAGCCAGGGAGGGATACGATCTTATTATTGCGCATTCCTCTGAAAGTTTTGAGAAGGAAGTGGCCAATGCCAGGAATCTTTTTCATAAAAGGGTTGATGGTCTTATAGCATCTCTTGCATTTGAAACACGCAACCTCGATCATTTCAAACAATTTACCGACAGGGGTATTCCAATCATCTTCTTTGACAGGGTAGAAAAAAACAATGATTATACGGTGGTCGTAATTGACAACTATAAATGTGGCTACGAGGCCACCAAACATCTTATCGACCAGGGCTGTAAAAGAATTGCCCACGTAACCTCCAGTCTTACCAGGAACGTATACGCAGACAGGTATCGTGGTTATAAAGATGCGTTGTTCGACCACAATATACAATTGGATGAGCGGCTGGTGATTATCAACGACCTGAGCGAAAATGCGGGTATCCATTCGGCAAAGCAGCTGATTAAAACAAAACCGTTACCAGACGGCGCTTTTATTACCAACGACTTTGTTGCTGCAGCTTTTATGAAAACGCTTACAGAGCATAAGATAAAAGTACCTAAAGATATTGCGGTGGTAGGATTCAATAATGACGCTATATCCCACTTAATAGCCCCTACCCTCACCACGATCAATTACCCGGGTATTGAGATGGGTGAAGTTGCAGCCAGGTCTATTATCAATCATTTAAAAGGGATCAGCAATATCAACCAGATCAACACGGTGATCATCAGTTCTAAATTAGTAGTACGCCAATCCTCGCAAAAAACAGATCAAAAGGCCAAATCTTCCATAGCTGTATAAATATTTATGAAAAAAAGCATCTTTATTTTTCTTATTCTTTTTTCATGCATTATTGTAAGAGGTGATGATGGCTATAAACTATGGATGGGGTATCAACAACTGACTGAGCCTCGGTTAGTAAGGCAATATAATGAGGCCATTTCAGGCATAGTAGCTAAAAGCCAGTCAGCTACATTAAAGATCGCTGAAACGGAGCTCCGCCTGGCCTTAGAGCGTATGTTAGGTAAAAAAGTGCCCCCATTAAATATTGTTGCCAACAGCGCTATTTTGCTGGGAACACCCGAAAGCTCCACCGAAATTAAAACGATGCTCGCCTCAGGCAATTTCAGCCTGGGCAATGAAGGTTTTGTTATACAGAGCCGCAGGATCAATAACAGGAACACTACTGTTATAGCTGCCAACAAAGATATAGGTGTACTGTATGGTGTATTTGCATTCATCAGGTTAATCCAAACACATCAGCCTGTCAGTAATTTATCCATCGTCAACGTTCCTAAAATCAAGAACAGGGTTCTCAACCACTGGGATAACCTGAACCGTAGCGTGGAAAGAGGTTACTCAGGAATTTCAATATGGAACTGGCATACACTGCCCGGCTATATTGACCAGCGCTATATTGACTATGCCCGGGCCAATGCCTCTATTGGTATTAACGGTACTGTACTGACTAATGTTAACGCTAACTCGCAGGTGCTCACTCAGGAGTATCTTGTAAAGGTAAAAGCCCTGGCAGATGCATTCAGACCCTACGGGATTAAGGTATACCTGACCGCAAAGTTCAGCGCACCTGTTGAACTGGGAGGTTTAAAAACGGCCGATCCATTAAACAAAGAAGTAATCAACTGGTGGAAAAATAAATGCAGGGAAATATACAGCCTGATTCCCGATTTCGGCGGCTTCCTGGTAAAAGCCAATTCTGAAGGTCAGCCCGGTCCCCAGGGTTATGGTAAAACACATGCGGACGGGGCCAATATGTTTGCCGAAGCGTTGAAGCCATACGGAGGCATCGTTATGTGGCGCGCTTTTGTATATGATGTACGTGTTCAGAAGGAAGACGAGCACTTTACAGAAGGATCTGTGGGTACGCATACACAAACCATTGCCTCCGGCGATCGCTTCAAACAGGCATATGCCGAATTTAAACCACTCGACGGCCAATTTAAAAAAAATGTGCTGCTACAGGTAAAAAACGGGCCGATCGATTTCCAGCCAAGAGAACCTTTTTCACCTCTTTTCGGCGCTATGCCTCGAACGCCGCTGATGATGGAGTTCCAGATCACCCAGGAATATTTAGGTCAATCAACTACCCTGGCCTATCTCGCTACTATGTTTAAAGAAAGTCTTGACTCAGATACTTATAGCAGGGGCAAGGGCTCAACAGTAGCTAAAATTATAGATGGCAGTATCGATCAGCATACCATCAGCGGTATTGCGGGCGTAGCTAATATAGGTAATGACAGAAACTGGACCGGGCATCTTTTCGGGCAAGCCAACTGGTATGCATTCGGGAGATTAGCCTGGAATTATGATTTATCTGCTGAAACGATAGCAGAAGAATGGATCCGGCAAACATTTAATAATAGCGATACCTTTATCAACCCGGTAAAAAAGATCATGTTAGTTTCAAGAGAAGCGGTTGTAGAATACATGACCCCACTTGGCCTTAACCATATAATGGGTACCAGTCATCATTACGGCCCTGCCCCCTGGGTGAGCAATGCGGGAAGGGCAGACTGGAATCCTGTTTACTATCACAGAGCAGATTCGGTGGGTATTGGTTTTGACCGGACGGAAAATGGCAGCAACGCGCTGGCTCAATATGCGCCCGAAGTACAACAGCAGTGGGGCAATATCAATACCTGTGATTATAAATACCTGTTATGGTTTCACCATGTGCCCTGGAACAAAAAAATCAGCACGGGAAAAACGCTTTGGAATGAGTTATGCTACCGGTATAACTCAGGCGTCAACTCGGTTCGATGGATGAAGCAAACATGGGATGGCCTGGCCAAGCTGGTAGATAAGGAAAGATTTCAGCATGTAAAAATGTTATTGGACATACAGGAAAAGGAAGCTATATGGTGGCGTAACTCATGCCTGCTCTACTTCCAGACTTTTTCTAAAATGCCCTTTCCACCCGGCCTGGAGCAACCCGATAAAGATCTCAGTTATTATCAATCATTAAAATTTCCGTTTGCACCGGGCATAGGCGGAAATCTATAAAAAGCTAACAGCAATTGAATCATTAAAAAAAATTACAAATGCATACAGCTTTGACCCCGCTTCAATCCAGGAAAAAGTAAAAGATGAAAAGGAGTTTTTTAACCATTATTGCAATTGCCCTATGCCTCATAGCAAAGGCACAACATTTTATTTCCGAGATAAATAACGGAGCCGGATTTCCCGTTGTCAGCGCCTCAAAAGCCACTTCCATATATGTAGATCCGGCTGATGACAAACTAGTACATAAAGCAGCGGTATTGCTGCAAAAAGATATTGA
Source organism: Niabella sp. (assembly GCA_039593785.1). Lineage (GTDB taxonomy): Bacteria > Bacteroidota > Bacteroidia > Chitinophagales > Chitinophagaceae > Niabella. The sequence continues at coordinate 5,600 of JBCNOR010000342.1, forward strand.
GGCTGTCACCGGTCAAAAACCTGACATTATTAGCTCATTATCTGAAAAACGGGTTATTATAATAGGATCACTCCCGGGTTCAGTAACCATTAAAAACCTGGCTAATAAAAAGAAAATTAATATCGGTAACATACGGGGCCAATGGGAGGCGTTCAGCTTACAAACAGTGATTAAGCCCGTTGCCGGCGTGGAAAGCGCGCTGGTTATAGTTGGAAGCGACCGGAGAGGAACAGCTTATGGCATATTTGAACTTTCGGAACAACTGGGTGTGTCTCCCTGGTACTGGTGGGCAGATG
>JBCNOR010000343.1:0-5891 GCA_039593785.1 Niabella sp.
TTCCAGGTCGGGCCGGTTATAAACAATCAACGGCAACACTGCTCTACCCTCCAATGCTGGAATGGGATACTGTGGTTCAAGAGGCTTAAAGTGGGTTCCGGGTATAGCGGTTGAAGAATCCGCTTCTACATAGGCGGTATAAAAGCGATCCTGCGCTATTCGTTTGCCGGAAATAGTAACCGGGATATTGATGGTGTCGCTCCCTTTTGCCAGATCATAAGCAAACGTGTAGGAAATACTATCTTTTTGATCCTGCGACAAATCGAAATAGATGTTGGCAGCATGATCAAAAGTAAGAGGCTCAGCCTTTTTACAGGCAGCAGCGAGCAATACCATGCATAACAAATAACATCCTCTTCTGCTTAATACTATCTTTATATATTGACTCATCATTTAAAGTTTTAACGGTTGCCATAAATAATTTCATCATCTGGTAGTGGCAGCACAAAAATGTTGTTGGAGGCCGGATAACTGGCACCATTCTGGCCGGTGATGGCCACATTCCATCTTTTAAAAGCATAAAATAACTGCCCTTCCGCAAACAGGTCCTTCCGGTATTCTTTCAGTAGTTCGTTTCGAAGGGCGGCCTCATTGGCTACGGTAATCTTCTCACCGATACCCCTGTGGCTGCGTACCTCATCTATAAAGGCTGTAGCTGCGGCAGGATTAGCTGCATAAGTGCACTCTGCTGCAATGAAATACATTTCGCTTAATCGTATGGCCGGCGCCACCATGTAGGCGAGGTTCGCGGTGCTGGTGGTACTGGTGCTGTTTCTACGATATTTATGTATTTCTGAAATATAGCTGGTCTGGTCATTTACCGTAGCAAACCATTGCTTATATCGAATATCATTGCTGCCCACAGTACCGGTTTCATAAAAGTCCTGTGACGCCTCCTGGGTTAAATGCATACCGGTAACGCCACCCGAAAACCAGCTGCTATTATAGGTAGCGTCAAGGGTGGGAATGAACCAGCAGAACACGAGTTCCTTATATAACATCAGATCTTTCTTGTCCTGGTCCACTGCTAAAAAGTCCTCGGCTTTAGTCCAGGGAAACTTATTGGCGTTGATCACTTCCAGCGCGTTGGCCAGCGCCTGTGCTTTATTGTTTTTATACAACTGCACTCTTGCCAATGTGCCGCATACAGCATAATAATTCAGGCGATGCCTTCGGTTATGTAAAAAAAGATCACGTGCCCCCTCTTCTGTATTCAAAGTTGTATCGGTCTGTGTAGGATAACCTACCCGATAAGAAACGCTGCGTATCAGATCCTTGCTCAATAACTGTTTGGCACGCTCCAGGTCAGAGATAGCTGAGTCGAGCACCTGGGCCACCGTAGACAATGACGTTGTTTTATTAGAGTATTGCGTTACGTAAGGGATCGCCGCTGCGTTGGGATTACTGGCGAATGACGGAGCAAATAACCTGAGTGCATCAAAATGCAGATAGGCCCTTAATCCCAGCGCTTCACCTTTGATCAACTCGTAGTTACCGGGCATAAACAGGTTCTTTTTCTCATCTATCTTGCCCAGTATCAGGTTACAGTTAACGATGGCATTGTACAATCCCTTCCAGATATCATCTTTACGGGAAATAAAATTAAGGTCTTTATAATCGTAGGCCTTGGTTTTCAGGTAACGCTGTGGATCGTTGGCGCTGATACTGTAGTTTTGGGCCAGCACTTCGGGCGTACCAATAGTCAGCTCTTTCCCATAGATATCAGTTCTGGTACAGCGTGTATAAATACCCAGAAGGGCTTCTTTAAATCCTTCTTCGGTAGTAAATAAAACATCTTCCGATATCTGGCTTTCGGGTTGTATGTCGAGCCACTTTTTACAGGAGCTGAAAAGTGTCAGCACCAACAGGCATATAAGGATATGATTTGTTTTTATCATAATGTCTTTTTTGTTATTTAGAAAATGGCTTGGAGGGTGATGCTGATGTTACGTGCAAACGGATAATCGATTCCGCGCTCTACTCTTACTGAAGACCACCGGGCCAGGTCGTTCGCAGTAATACCCAACCGGAGTCCGGTGAGAGAAAGCCTGGAAGCAAGCCGGGAATCTATATCATAAGTGAGATTGAGTGAGGAGAAATTAATCAGGTTGTCGGGCATGACGAACCGGGAAGAAACACGTGTTGTTCCCAGGTCTGCAATGTTTTTGTAAAACGCAAGGTCGCCGGGTTGCTGCCATTTTTGCTCCAGCACACGCCGGTCCACATTATAGCGGGGATCAGCATTTTCCACCCGGTCTACCAGGGTTTGATTATACATGTCGCCTCCAAACCGGGTTTGAAAAAAAGCAACCATCATCAATTGTTTATAACGAAGCGTGGTACCAAAAGACCCTTCCAGCTTTGGCGTATTTTCTCCTACTACTGTTATATCCCTGGCATCCCACTCATAGGTAAGTGAGCCATCCCGTTTTACAAAAATCTCTTTCCCGTTCTCCGGGTCAATACCCAACGAAGGCACCGCATAAATAGCATAGATAGATTGGCCTTCATTGTAACGCAACAGCGGAACGGCCTTAAGATCATCGCCCTGCTGTGCCTCATCTGCCCGCTCATTATAGCTTTTTAAAGAGTTGGAGATCTTTACGATCTTGTTGGTATTGCGTGCGAAATTACCCATAAGCCCTACGGTCCAAGTCTTGTTCTGTATGATGTTGGCCCGCAGGTTTACCTCAAACCCGTTATTCTCCATATCGCCCAGGTTATCCTTATAAGTAGAGAAACCCGTAGAAGGTGCGATACTGATATCAGTTAATATATCCCGGGTAAGTTTCCGGTAAACTCTTGAAGAAAGGAAGATCCGGTCCCGGAATAATCCCAGATCCACGCCCCAGTCCATATTGGTTGTTTTTTGCCAGGACAGGTCGCTATTGCCGTAAGTATTTACATAAGCGCCTAAACCGGAAGAATACCAGTTGTTCTGGTCGTAGGAGTAAGTGGTTTGTGCCATGAAGGGAGCAAACTGAACCGAACCGGTAAGGCCGGTTGTAAAACGTAAACGGAGCTGGCTCACCTGCGGTATATTGAACCAGTTTTCTTTATCTACATTCCACCCGACACCAAAAGAGCCAAAAGGCGCCGTGCGGTTATTAGCTCCAAATAAAGAAGACCCGTCTATCCGTACTGTACCATCTAAAAGGTAGCGGTTTTTAAAAGAATAGTTGACGCTGGAAAAAACGCCGAACAGGCGCGACTCGGATAAGCTACTACCCGGTTTTCCATTTTCAGCATATCCCTTGGCAAACCCGATACTGGTAAAGCGGTCATTAGGAAATCCTATCGCTGTGAAAAACTTTGCATCCGAACGATCGGTACGGATATTAGAACCCGCAACCAGGTTAATGACATGTCCGCCGGTTTGTTTGATCCAGTTCAGCCGTACATTTCCGTCCCAGGTAGTCACATCGTTCCCGCTGCTGGTATAACTGCCTCTTTCATCAGCCCGCGCTGCTTCATAAAAATAAAATTCATTAGCCAGTGGAGATACAAAACGGTCGCCGGTGCTCATTCGTTTCAACATACTGATCTGCCCGCGCAGCTTCAGGTTTTTCACCAGTTCTATCTCAGTTGCAAAGTTGTTAAGTATTTCGTTGTACTTCGTTTTATCAAAACTACTCAGCGTAGCATTGTACATTGGGTTTAAAACATAGTCATATATATAAGAGCCGTTGCCCGCCCGCCGGGTCCATACATCCACATTTTGAATGATGTTTCCGCTCTCATCTGTTTTAGGGTAATAAGGGTTCATGGTTACATAAGAGGTAAAGCTGCCGTAAGGCGATTCCCTGCCTTCTACCGATGTAATGGAAAGTTCGTTCTGAAACCTGATTTTATTATTCAGATTATAACTGAAGAACATACCTCCCGAATACTGGTCCCTGCCCGAGCCCTTCATAACGCCCGGCCGGGTTTGATAGCGTAAGTCGGCGCCATAACGAAAAGTATTAGAGCCTCCTTCGAGCGACAAACCATGCTTCTGTCCTACAGCGGTTCTCAATGGCTGGGAAAGCCAATAGGTATTTACCCCACCCACTACATTTTTATACCTGTGATAATAAAGTTCATCCAGCTCATCCTGTGAAATCGTATTCTGAGCCGCAGCGGTATACACACCGGCTTTCTTTTCGTATTCCAGCTTTTCAGCGGCGTTCAACACATCATAGCCGGTAAGATCAGGCGCCATTATATTTGTTTCGTGCTGGTAAGAGAACTGAAGCTTCCCCTCTTTGGGTAATTTGGTAACAATTACCAATACACCGTTAGCAGCCCTTGACCCGTAAATTGCAGTAGCCGCCGCGTCTTTCAACAAGGTAACAGAGGCAACCCGGTTCAGATCCAGGTCGAATATTTTTTGAACATTTACTTCATAGCCATCCAGGATAAAAGCAGGCATATTGGCCATACCGGTGATATTATCTCTCCTCAAAATATCATTACTACCGGTGGGCAATGCAGAAGTACCCCTCACATTAATTGTTGGGAGGCTATTGGGGTTGGACCCGGCAAAATTATTATCAAGCAGCCGGAAAGATGGATCAAGCACCTGTATTGCCTGGAACAGGTTTTGAGTGCTTACTCTTTTCAGCTCCTCCCCGGTTATGGCAACGGCTGTGCCTGTAAACGTATTTTTATTTAAGGTTTGATACCCGTTACTGATCACTTTTACCTCCTCCTGTGCAGCTATTTTGATAGCTACGACTATATCTCCCAGGTCTCTTTTCCGGCCCACTTTCACCTCCCTGGGCTCTATATTTACACCACTTACTATCAACACAGCATTTTCGCCAATATCTGCCAGCGAAAACCGTCCTTCGCCGTTACTCACCGTTCCTTTACCCAAGCTTCCTTTTACCTGAACAGAAACACCTGCGATAGCCATACCATCTTCCCCAACAATGCGACCTGTAACATCTATGCCTACGCTCTCTGTGTTTAACGCCACTCCGGATACAGGTCTTGATATGGCAGGTTTTATAATGATAACCCCATTGACAACGCTATAGCTAACCCGTTCATGCCCAAGACTGGCCTGCAATGCTTCCTGTACTGATACATTCTTAACATTGATGTTCAGTTTATCGCTCTTGTTAAATAAACTGGCGTCATAAAACAGGCCATACCCTGTTTGTTTTTGAATCATTTTCAACACCTGCTCTATCGATATGCCACGCTCTCTTAGCGTAACCGACTGGGTATGGCCATCGGCCGCAGAACAGGATAGGACCGCAATCAGGATTACAATTGCTGTAAGTTTCATTTTTAAAACAGTTTTTTTGCTGATCCCGCATTCCCGCAAAACTGCCTTTGCATACAATAAGCCCCTATTAAAGCTGGTAAAAGACGACATTATAAAATGCCGGCAACAGCTTTTTTCAGGGCATGCTAAACGCGTAGTTTGTGGTATAATTTCGGGCTCCACTCCTTCAGGGCAGGAGGAATTCATTAAATGCATAGCTTTGCATAGTTTGGTTAAATAATAAGAGATCCTACAGAGTTCTTATGCACACTAAACACTTTCCGCTTCGGGGTCCAGCCGGAGCGGTTTTTTCTTTAGGGCGCTACAATTAGCTTTTTACCTTCTATCTTAAATGACATACCCGATTCTTCTAAAACGGCTAATACCTGTTTCAGGCTGAGACTTCTCGACAGTTCTCCGTTGAACAAACGTTTATCATCCGATTTATGATTAATAATTTCCAGGTCGTACCACACGGCCAGCTGGCTCAGCACCGAAGAAAGATCATCATTTTTGAAACTAAAATAACCCTCCTTCCATGCTATCTGTTGTGCCACATCGGCGCCCGCAAGCTGAATTTCTTCTTTATTGACGACCGCCTGCTGCCCCGATATCGTGCCGCGGGGCTGAAACGAAC
>JBCNOR010000344.1:0-5872 GCA_039593785.1 Niabella sp.
TTGAAAAGCAAATTCTGTATTATTAAATGAAATTGGGGGTACGCTCATGGCGGCAAAAATAGTGTGAAGCTTTTATTTTTTAACGCAATTATTTGCACAATCGTTTGAACACAGCGCTTACCAGCTTCTTAGGCCCAACTTATATGCTGTTTCGATGATATACGGCAGCAAGCCTGTATAAACGGTAATAAAAAATGCCATGCTTTTACACATGGCATATAAACAAATAAAACAGATACGCTCTTTATAATAATCCTGCTAATTCCAGGCTTTTCTTTCTTAGCTTCCGCTCTTCAATACTCTCCAGGATCGGATCCGGCTCAAGAATTAATGAGGTTCCGTTTTCCTTCCACCAGCTGCTGGCCTTTAACTTTTTTAAAGCAATCACACCCGACAAATACTTCCTATCCTCCTGCGCATGCCACTGTTCGATCCACTCAAAATCTTCGGTCGGAACATTCTTTACATCACTGAAACTTACATAAACTTTCAGGTAGATATCGTCGTTCAACTGATTAGGCTCATGATGGTATAGCTTTTTATACTCGTACTTATAACCATACCGCAAAGCAGATAAATCGCTCAACACAGCCGAAGCTGTAGGGAAACTACCCGCCCCTTTACCATAAAAAAACTGCTGGTCGGCGAAGCCACTTTCAATTACAACACCATTATATTCATTCTTTACAAATGATAGGGGATTATCAGCTGTAACGAACTGTGGTAATACAAATGCCCCTACCCCGCCGTCGGTCAGCTTTTTAGCCTGTGCTACCAACCGGATCTGCTGCCCGCGGGCTTTCGCCACTGCCGCATCCGACTTATGAATGTTTTGAATTCCGGTAAATAAAATCTGGTCGGGCGTTGTTACAATACCATAGGCATGGCAAAGGAAAATAGCCCATTTATTCAGGGCATCAAATCCTTCTACGTCTAATGTTGGATTACTCTCTGCAAAACCCAGCTGCTGCGCCAGCAATAATGCCTCTTTAAAACCAAGATTTTCATCAAACATTTTAGTAAGAATAAAATTTGTGCTACCATTTACAATGGCACGTATGCTATGTAATAAGTCATTATCGTAGTACTCTTCCAGGTTACGGATAGCAGGTATGGAAGCACAGGCGGAAGATTCATACAAAAAAGACCTGCCGGTTTTTTGCTGTAAATCCAATAACTCCTGGAGGTGCTCAGCAATCATTTTTTTGCTGGAACTCACCACTTCTTTTTTATTTTTCAAAGCAGTTTTCACAATATCGAAAGCTGCCACCGAATCATCGATTACCTCTACGATGACGTTGATTTCTTTGTCTTCCAGCAAATCATTTTTATCAGTAGTAAAAAGCTCTTCCGGCGCGTTTCTCTTCTTACCAGGATTCTTGATACATACTTTTTTAATAGAGGCGCTTAAAGACGGCGTTTGCTTTAACACTTTGTACAATCCCTCACCTACCACGCCAAAACCAAACATCCCGATCACCAATTGTCTATGTTTACTCATTATATTATAGTTGTAAATTTTAAATTACCCTGCACTCATTACTCATTAGTCACCACCTGCTCTTTCTCTAAAAAATGGCTAATGGCTTCCGTCAGTTGTTCAAATTCCAATAAGAATCCGTCATGCCCGTAGTCAGACAAAATCAGTTTCACATGTGCTTCCGGAATATGACTGGCTATAAACTCCTGTTCGTAGGGAGGAAACAGGATATCCCCTTCCATACTCAATGCCAGGGTTTTTGCTTTGATGCTGTTTAAAGCCGCCACTACTCCGCCTCTGCCCCTTCCCAGGTTGTGAGAGTCCATACTTTTTGTCAAAGCATAATAACTAAAGGCATTAAATCTTGCCGAAAGTTTCGATCCCTGGTATCGCTGGTAACTTTCACTTTTAAATCCTTCTATCAGATCATCACTGGCTTCCGATTGCGTTTTATTGTAAGCCATATCGGTTCTGTAAGACAGCAGCGCAATGCTCCGCGCCACTTCCAGTCCTTTTCTACCCGCATCGTCTGCCTGGTTCTGCCAGCTATTGTCAGCTTCAATGGCCAATCTTTGCGAAGCATTAAAAGCCTTTCCCCAGGGCGAATGCGCCGCATTGGTGGCTATGGGGAAAATGTATTCAAAGAGGTCAGGATCCTGTACGGCCCACTCCATCAATTGTTGTCCTCCCGTACTTCCGCCTATTCCTACTTTTATTTTTGTTATTCCTAAATGGGTTTGCAGTAACCGGTATGCATGCACCATATCCCTTATTGTAAAGAAAGGAAATTGGTGATAATAAGCTTTTCCCGTTGAAGGGTTTATGTCCAGCGGACTAATACTGCCATAGCAGCTGCCCGGCATATTTACACAAATGATAAAATGTTTGGCAGGGTCAAATACCCTCCCCTCGCCTATCATCTCGGGCCACCACTCATGCGGACAACTATTCGCTGTTAATGCATGAAATATCCACACAATATTGTCGCCTTCATTACTTACCGTTCCATACGTAGTATAAGCCAGGTGCAGGTTCTGCAATACTGCTCCACTTTCCAATACAAATAAACCGCTATACTTAAAAACCTCTTGCTTCATATTGATAAAAAACTGTCTCAACGCTATTGCCCTGAGACCGTTTTAATTTGTTTATGCGAATACCGCAGCAAATGCCTGCTCGAAATCCGCTTTGATATCATCTATATATTCTATACCGGCACTGATGCGTATCAGGTTATCCAATACACCAGCTCCCTTTCTTGCTTCATCGCTCAATTGCTCGTGCGTAGTGGAAGCCGGATGTATGGCCAGCGTTTTAGCATCGCCTACATTAGCCAGGTGACTTACCAGTTTCAGGCTATCAATAAATTTCTTCCCGTTCTCTATACCTCCTTTGATACCAAACTGCAGCACACCTCCAAAACCATTGGTCAGGTATTTTTTTGCCAGTTCATGATACTCGCTGCTTTCCAGCCCCGGGTACCATACAAACTCTACCTTATCGTGCGCTTCCAGCCATTTAGCCAAAGCCAATGCATTGTCTACCGTGCGTTGTACCCGTAATGACAGGGTTTCAATACCCTGTAACAGTAGGAATGAGTTGAAAGGACTCAGCGCAGGGCCAAAGTCTCTCAGGCCTTCTACACGTGCCCTTATTGCAAATGCGATATTGGGCAAACCAAGCGGATTACCTTCACCAAAAACCTCCCAAAATTTCAAACCATGGTAACCTTCCGAAGGCTCTGTGAATTGGGTAAATTTACCATTACCCCAATTAAAGTTTCCGCCGTCAATAATAACACCGCCAATGCTTGTTCCGTGCCCGCCAATCCACTTGGTGGCCGAATTCACTACAATATTAGCCCCATGCTCAATGGGTTTGAACAGGTAACCACCCGCCCCAAATGTATTGTCGACGATCAACGGAATATCGAACTCCTTCGCCAGGGCCACAAACTTTTCAAAATCCGGGATATTCAATTTGGGATTGCCAATTGTTTCGAGGTAAATAGCCTTGGTCTTATCGTCAATTTTGGTTCTGAAGCTATCAACATTATCGCCTTCGGCAAACCGGGCTTCAATACCCAGTCTTTTAAAAGCAACTTTAAACTGGTTATAAGTACCGCCATACACAAATGAAGTACTGACAAAATTATCTCCCGACTCAAGAATATTGGTAATGGCTAAAAATTGGGCTGCCTGTCCTGAGGAAGTAGCCACAGCAGCTACCCCGCCCTCTAAGGCAGCGAGCCTTTGCTCAAATACATCCGTAGTGGGGTTCATTATACGGGTGTAGATATTGCCAAACTCACGTAACCCAAAAAGATTGGCTGCGTGTTCGGCGTTTTTGAACTGGTAAGAAGTCGTTTGATAAATCGGCAAAGCCCGGGCTCCGGTAGTGGGATCGGGTTGCTGACCTGCATGCAATTGTAAAGTGTCGAAATGTAGTTTCTGACTCATAAAAATGTTTATAAGAATGAAGTAATAAAATGAAATAACCGTAAAAAGTTTGGAAAGGCCTGAGCCTTAGAAGATATGTTATGCCCGCACGGGCATACAACGCATACAGCAACACATTGCAGCAGCAATGGCAGAAGAACTAATATGTGTATGTTGAAACATCTCCTCTAAAATATTTCCATTTTTTGTTATTACAAAATAAAATTCATTTTGGCTTTCGATTCGTAAAATACACTTAACAGAAAAGCAATAAAAAAAGCCCGCCGGATAAGCAGGCGGGCTTCACATATAAATGAGATGTTTGAATTTGAAACTACCGGCTTATCTTTCCCCGAACAAAATCCGGAGTAGGAATTGGCACCTTGTTCCATTAACTGAAACAGGTTGCCAAGGCTTCACAGGGCCATACCCTCTGCCTTTCTTGATAAGTATATAAAAGAACGAGGCGCAAATATAAAGCAGAAATATCAAATAAAACACTGCCCGGTATAATAAACATACCTAAAATATATAGCCAACTGAAATGCCAAAGCCAATATTCTTCAATTTATTGGGAGATTTAATGCCACCGGCGGCGGGATGAATGTTAGCAAAACCTAACTGGGCATTAAGCTGGACAGATATTCTTTCGTTAAACTCGTACCCTTCTAATACCTGGATCCCATAGTCCAATGCCTTACCATAAGCAAATTTACCATCAGTGCGATCATTTACATCATCTAAAAACTGGAGATTAGCGCTTTGATCCGTCCTTTTTATTTCGCCGTTTTCAACCGCTTTTATAAAATACTGGCCACGGCCACTTATACCATAAGCGATATAAGGACCCGCGCCCAACAAAAGTCTCCCTTTACCAAGCTTGGGAGCATACAACAGGTTTACCGGCACTTCAATATAGTAGGGGTTCATATAGGACTCTATCGAAGAATTTTCTTCTACCCGCTTTATGCGATATCCTTTTGTGCTAAATAAAACAGCAGGCTGTACGTAAAAATCTTTTCCGATAAGGTAATCATAAGTTACGCCAACATGAAAACCAGGATTTAGCCTGGGGTTGTCATATAATTCATTATCGTTACGATCTTTGGAGATTACATTATAGGCATTAAAGCCGGCCCTAACACCTATCTGGGCTTTTGCAATACTGCACAGGCCTAAAAAAGAACCCAAAAAAAGTACGGATAAAGAAAGTTTTAATCTCATAAGCTTCTAATTTTAAATTACATGCAAATATAGTCGATGTTTGGATGTAAGACGTGGCCCCGTGCACTTACGCAACATCGCCCGGAAATTTAAAATTCAAGCGTTGACTTATTGGCCCATCCCAATAATAAAGCCTTTGGTTTGCGACCAAAGGCTTTATCTATGCGGTATTAAACCTTATTTTAGAACTTATATCCCACTGTTACTCCAAAAGAAGTGTTATTGGTAGTTGGAGGGTTATCAACATCTGCTAATTTCACTAATCCCAGGTTAGCATTCAGGTTTAAGGACAAACCATTGCTTAACTGGTAGCCTGCCAATAGTTTACCACCCGCATCAAATTTCCTCAGATTAGCCTGATCCCAATCCCCACTAAAACTGCTATTATTAATCACAGTCTTCACCTTTCCAATGCCCATTCCAACATAAGGCCCAACTCCTAATAATAAATGACCTGTTCCTAATTCGGGTTGATATTGAAAAGTTACAGGCAACTGTAAATAATTTAATTCTGTTTTTACATCAAAACCATCAAGTTTAGCACCATTCTGTACATAACTTAAGCCCGGTTGAATAACAAAATCATCTGCAATACCGATATCATAGGTAACACCGGCTTGAAATCCTGTTTTTAGTTTATATGCATCCGGAGCATCTTTACCGGTAATATTAGAGAAGTTCACCCCTGCATTAACGCCAAAACGTCCGGCCTGTGCATTCGATTGTAAAG
>JBCNOR010000345.1:0-5870 GCA_039593785.1 Niabella sp.
ATTAACCGTTTGAGAAGTTCGCACAGCATTGTTGATGCTGGTAAAAGTAGCAAATGCATTCTGCGTAAACGACAAATCAAGCCCTCCATAAATATTCCTTTCAGACAACATTTTCCAATTATCGTAGCTTAGGCTAAATCGATGGGCAAAAGAAGGCCTGAGATCCTGGTTGCCTATATATTGATTTAGCGGATCTGTGTTAACACGAATAGGCTGAAGCTGATTAAGACTTGGTGCGGTAGTATTCCCATTATAAAAAAAACGTACGCTTTCGCTGGGTTTTATTTTGTAGGAAATATTGGCTCTCGGAAAGTGATTGGCAAAGTTAAAGGAAGTTTTGGCGCCCGACGTATTCTCCTGTTGGTCATAAGAAGTAAACGCAACGGAAGAACCCACATTAACATTTACCTTTTTATTGCTATATCGCAAACCGAAACCCGGCGCATTCGACATCTCATTGTAATCAAAATTATTGCTCAGGGAGTCAATACGATTATCATATTGGCCGCCGCTGCCTTTGGCCAGAATATCGCGCACGTTATTCCTGTTAACCATATTAAAGGCGTAGCTGGCTTCCAGATAAAAGTCCTTGGCCAATGGCTCAGTATAAGAAATTCGTGAACCTAGTGTATTGCTCTTATTATTAATCAGATTTCGTTGGTCAATAACATTCGTACTGTCCACTATACCATCTTTATAAAAGTCAAGTTGAGAATACAGAAACCCATCACTGTTGCTTTTATTCGCATTAAAGCTGGTATTAACAGAAATAGTACGATATTGCTTTTTGAATTTATGCATCCACAATAAGTTGGCATTATAGGCCGACTGGTCTCTGGTATCATTACTTTTCCGGTTGTTGGTATTGATCATAGCTCCTGTTTCACCATTAAGATTCTCCACAGAATAATCAGTATTAGATTTGCTGTAATTCAAATTGACACCGGTAGTAAGTTTAAGTGTATTCATGGAATCCAACTTGCTCTCAAAAACAAAATTACCGCTATGTTTATCTGAAATGTTCAGGTAATTACTTACAGAGTTCGTATTCCAGGAAGAATCCGGTGTGAAGTTTTTGGAAAAAACCTGCGTATTACCTGGTGCATCTATGCGCACAAACCTGTATCCTGCATTTAAAGAATGTTTGTCCTTATTGAATTTATTGCTGTAATGCAGCCCGCCATTATAATTAACAGGAATACCATTACTTGAATTATAATCACCCCCGCCATAGGAAATGTACATACCCCCGTCTTCGGTAACGCCCGAGGTTATTGAACCCGAGCCATATTTATCCGCATCTTCCCAGTCGAGATTCATAAAGCCCGTGTTACTACTAATACCATAAGCCGCAAATTTTCGCTTTGCCTTAAACGAATTGAGCATGGCAGCCCCATAATATCTTCCCTTGCCGGCGTCATCGTTAAATGCAGATCGTTCTCTTACTCCCCCTCCCGCATCTATCTTTCCAAAGTAACCCTTCTTTTTATCTTCTTTTAATTTCAGGTCAACGGTTCTATCCTTTGTCCCATCATCTATCCCCGTAAAATTAGCCTGGTCGCTGGCCCTATCATACACCTTAACCTCCTGCACCACATCTGCCCTCAAATTTTTGGTGGCAATGCCCGGATCGCTGCCAAAAAACTCTTCCCCATCTACCAATACTTTTTTTACACTTTGTCCCATAGCCGTAATATTGCCATTTCTGTCCACCTGAAAACCCGGAAGTCTTTTTAGGAGCTCCTCTACATTTGCCCCCTCAGCAACTTTGAAACTATCAGCAGTAAATACGGTTGTATCACCTCTCATAAACATAGCTTTATTAGCCTTCACAATCACTTCATCCAGGAGTTTGGCCTTCGAAATCATGTTAATAAAGCCCATATTAACCGGGATACCAGGCTTCATCCTTATTGGTTCGGAAATATCGGCGAAATAAGGATGGGTAACCATTAATGTATAGTTACCGGTATCAGAAACAATAAACTGAAAATCACCGTCAACTCCTGCACGGGTAAAATCAACCAGGGCAGAGTCTTTACTATTCAGCAATACTACGACAGTATTTTGCAAGCTTTTCCTATCTGCTGAGTCTACCAATGCTCCCTTTATTGAAGATGTTTGAGCGTAAGCCGACAAACTAAATATTAGCAGTACGATAAGTGTGAAGTATAATCTCATAAGTTGTTTTGACAAGTAGTTATTAACGTCTAGGACGCGCAGGCAGCAAATTTCCATAAACAATTAGCATCATTATATTTTTAGTAACCAATTTTTTGTTAAAACACGATACTGCTGGATATCTACGAATAAAGCGTATTACTATTTTAACAGTCGATGGAGGCAAAAATAGACTTATTTGTTTTAACGAGGCTGTGACATCCGGTAAACCTGTAATTTTTGTCGGTAAACACCGGAATTAAATTCAAACAACGCTGTTGGTATTATAATTATCGTAAATTGCTTCAAACATGTACCATGCCTATTGATATCAAAATTTTGCAGGAGAAGTTTGAAAGAGAAAATTTTATAGACACCTCAAAACCTGTCTGGAATTACTCGATTCTTACTGAAGAAGATATTAATAACTTTCAAAACGGTGTCAATTATACATTGTATGAAAAATTCGGCTCCAGGTCCATCCAGGTAAACGGTGTCAGTGGCATGTATTTCTGCGTATGGGCCCCGAGTGCCAAATTTGTTTTTGTAACCGGCAATTTTAATGACTGGAATAAACTTTCGCATCCGCTTACACCCAGGTGGGATAATAGTGGTATCTGGGAAGGATTTATTCCGGGTATCACCCATGGTGAATTATATAAGTATCATATAGCCGGACCTAATAACCGCATTGCAGACAAAGGCGATCCTTTTGCTAATTTCTGGGAACTGAAGCCGCTCACAGCTTCTATCACCTGGGATCTTCAATATGAATGGAACGATACGGAATGGATGCAAAAAAGAGCAGAACATAATGCGTTGGATGCGCCCTGGAGTGTATACGAAGTACATTTAGCCAGCTGGAAAAGACCCGATGCAAACGATGAGCATAAATACCTGAGCTATGATGAGATCAAGGAAAGCCTGGTACCTTATGTAAAAGAAATGGGCTTTACCCACGTTGAGTTTATGCCAGTAGCGGAGCATCCTTTTGATGGAAGCTGGGGCTACCAGATCACCGGGTATTTTGCGCCTACATCGAGGTTTGGTGATCCGCAGGGATTCATGCGACTGGTAGATGCTTTTCACCAGGAAGGTATTGGGGTAATATTGGATTGGGTACCCTCGCATTTCCCCTACGACTCGCATGGCCTGTTTATGTTTGACGGTAATCATACCTACGAGTATGCTGATATGCGAAAAGGTTTCCATCCCGACTGGAACAGCTATATCTTCAATTATAAAAGAGGTGAGGTAAAATCCTTCCTGATCAGCAATGCGCGTTTTTGGTTCGATCTTTTTCATATCGATGGCATACGCGTGGATGCGGTAAGCTCTATGCTTAAACTGAACTACTCCCGCAAAGAAGGCGAATGGGAACCCAATGAGCATGGTGGAGATGGTAATCTGGAAGCTATTGAATTTATAAAAAACCTCAACGAAATGGTTTACCGCGACTTTCCCGGCGTACAAACCATTGCTGAAGAAGCAACCGACTGGCCCGGTGTATCAAAGCCTACTTTTACAGGCGGTTTGGGTTTTGGTATGAAATGGATGATGGGCTGGATGCACGATTCGCTCGACTATTTTAAACTGGATCCCATTCACCGCACGTTTCATCAGAACCAGTTTACATTTAGCATGATGTACTATTACGATGAAAACTTTATGCTTCCCATCAGCCATGACGAAGTAGTACATGGTAAAAGCCCGCTGCTATTTAAGATGCCCGGCGACCTCTGGCAAAAGTTCGCCAACCTCCGGTTATTCTTTACTTATATGTGGACACACCCCGGAGGAAAGCTTTTGTTCATGGGCAGCGAGTTTGGCCAAACCAGCGAATGGAATTATAAATCGGAACTGGATTGGCATTTATTACAACATGACAGCCATAAAGGAGCTCAGCATTGCCTTAAAACATTAAATAGGATATTAAAAGAAGAGCCTGCACTTTATACCCGCCAGTTTGATATCGGTGGATTTGAATGGACAGATCTTAATCACCGCAACGAGTGCGTGATGGTATATAAAAGAAAGGCTGAAAAAGAAGATGATGATGTGCTGATCATACTAAATGCCACACCGGAAGTGCGTCACGACTGGGTAATTGAGACCTACGGTAAAAAGTATACCCGGGAACTATTCAATTCTGACCTGAGAGAATTTGACGGAACCGGCAATGTGTATAATAAGGATATAAGGTGTGAGCTATTGGATGACGCCACAAAAAAGTACCGCATCACGATCAATCTTCCTCCTTTAGCGGGTTTAATACTGAAGTAGCAGGTTCTATGAGATATTTAACGGGGCTCCTCCTGCTCTGTATACTTGCTTGATAAACGATGAGCCTAAATGATCAATAACTATATAAGATGGTTGTGGCTATGGTGCGCCGTTTTCTTTTTAAGCACCAAAAGTTTTGCGGCTTCCCCATCCGACTCTTTTTTGGTACAGGCATACGACAACTATAATGG
The DNA here is from genome assembly GCA_039593785.1 of Niabella sp. Taxonomy (GTDB): domain Bacteria; phylum Bacteroidota; class Bacteroidia; order Chitinophagales; family Chitinophagaceae; genus Niabella. The sequence continues at coordinate 4,635 of JBCNOR010000345.1, forward strand.
CTTGTCTAATAGTTCCATCAACGACCTACATATAGATAAAGATGGATTGCTTTGGCTGGGCACCTGGGATGGCCTGAATATGTTTGAAGGCGCCCGGTTGCGGATATTTAATTATAATCTCAGTAATGATCAGCAAAGTATCGGCGGTAATATCATCCAGGGCATAGATGAAGATAAAGAAGGAAATTTATGGATTACTACGGTGGGCGGCATCACCCGTTACGACAAAAAAGAAGGCAGGTTTTATAATTTCTTTTATCATCAGAACTTGCCCGGGAATATTACCGAGCATGAATACAAAATTGCCATTGATGGGAACGGGCAGGTATTTTGCTATACTCACCGGCAGGGATTAACGCGTTATAACCGGCAACAGAATCAATTTGAAAATATTCCGGGAACAGCTTCACTTAAAGTAAAAAAAATTTCCTTTGACAACAGCAACCGCTTAATCATTCTGACAGAAAGCGATCAGCTTCAACTTTGGATCAGCACCGGAAACAAACTCAGGCAGAGTCATTCTATACAGAATAATGTCACCAATTTCTTCCCGGTTAACGGCCAGATCTTTTTTACCAAAAGCAATGATGCATATTTATATCGCCTTGATCAGGCAGCTACTGCTACTCCCCTTGTTTCAACAAGCGGAGCCATCAACTCTATTGTATACTACAGTAATCACTATTTAGTTGCCTGGGCAGCCGGTGGTTGTACGGTATTTGATAACACATGGCAGTCACCCCCCTTTATGTCGGGTTTACTTCAAGCCCTTGCCAATATCCGCATCACCAGCTGGGCATTTAAAAATGAAACCCTTTGGGCAGGAACAGATGGCAACGGTGTCCTGAAAATAACACCCCAGACTAAATTCTTCGGAACAGTTACCATGTCTAAGGAAGGCAGCGCCTATAAGCGGCCAGTGCGTGCTTTTTGCGAAGACGGACAGCAATTGTGGGTTGCTACAAAGGGACGGGGCATCATTACCTACACCAGTACATCAAAAGACCGTGAGCTTAAAAACATTACAGCCCCCCAATATCTTGATAACAATGCGGTATATGCATTGACGAAAGGCATTGATAACCTCATTTATATCGGTACAGACGGAAACGGATTGAATATATATGATGTAAAGAAGAACCAGTTCTTCAAATGGTCTGACATTTTAAATAATGAAGCCTGCCCGCCGTTCGGATCGGTATACAGCATTTACCAGGACCCGGATAGTTCTGTTTG
>JBCNOR010000346.1:0-5849 GCA_039593785.1 Niabella sp.
GAAAGTTTCTGTTCCCCGTAAAACGCCCACCGATAATGGCCTCGATAAGCATATGGAAAATTTTGTAGCTGTTATCCGCTCCCGCAAACTGGCCGACCTCAATTGCTCCATACAAACCGGTGCGCATATTGCCACCGTATGCCAGATGGGTAATATTGCTTTTCGCAGCCAGGAAAAAGTAACCTGGAATAAAGCGGCAGGTAAATTCACCAACGAGAAGCTGAACAAGGAGTATATGATGGCTGCCTACCATAACGGGTATAAGCTGCCGAAGGTGTAGGTTTGTTTTGATGCTTGTTTTATAATTTAATATGCGGTCCCTACAGGACTAACTGGTTTATGTTGCCTATCTTACCAATGTTAAGTCCCGTACGGGACGATAAACATAGGCAGGAAAAACGTATCAGCGCATGAGTTCCGCAGCGTCCATTTCAAATTTTCGCAATCGTCATTTCGATCAGAGAGAGAGAAATCTTCTTGTTAAAGAACGAGATTTCCCGCTTCGCTTCGAAATGACGACTAGAGAAACGTTTGTCAAAGTGAAAATTTGACATAGACCCGTTCCTACGGGGCAGTATATAGTTATTGGTTAAAAGATTAAGCAATCCATTGGTATGATCACAGAAAAAGAAGCGGTGAGGATCAGCAAGTTTTTAAGTTTGGTGTTGCGCCATCAGCCCGAAACCATTAGCCTGGTATTGGATGATAATGGCTGGGCAGATGTGGATCTTTTAATAGAGAAGTGTAACGAAAAAGGAGTTGCCTTAAACAGGGCAGTATTGGAGTATATTGTAGACACTAATACCAAAAAGCGATTCAGCTTTAATGAGCAAAAAGATCAAATCCGCGCCAACCAGGGACATTCCATTGATGTAGACCTGGCGCTATCCGCACAAATACCCCCGGATGTTCTTTATCATGGAACTGCTGAGCAATTTGTTACTTCCATAAAAGAACAAGGGTTGCAGAAACAGCAACGTCAACATGTACACCTTAGCAAAGAACAATCAACCGCAATACAGGTAGGCCAAAGACATGGCAAGCCTGTTGTTTTTTCCGTACTTGCCGGGCAAATGCACCAGGATGGTTTTGTTTTTTATCTTTCTGATAATGGCGTGTGGTTAACGGATCATGTGCCGGCAAAGTATTTGTCTTTTAGCCTGTAGCATTCCAGCTCGTCATTTCGAGCGCGGCGTAGCGGAGAGAGAAATCTCCTATCTTTTAGCAGATCCCTCGCCAGCTTCGCAGGTGTCGGGATGACGATAAAGAAAAGCCTTGATTTCAACTTGTTAATTTGTCTGTCATTTCGATGAGGCCCGCGAAGCGGGACGAAGAGAAATCTCTACGATAGTCATCGGGGGCGGGCTTAGACAAACTAAACTTTCGCTCTATATTTTACCCTGCGTTGATATCTTATCTATTTATTTCGCCTCCAACTGGTAAACCGTTACCGACTCAAACTTTTCTCCCGGCATTAAAACCGTGCTTGGAAAGTTGGGATGATTGGGTGAATCGGGGAAGTGCTGTGTTTCAAAGCAGAATGCCTCACGGGCATTGATGAGCTGCCCCTTGCGATCTTTATCCAAGCCTTTTAAGGTATTGGCGGTAAAGAACTGTATGCCCGGCTCTGTGGTAAACACTTTCATGGTGATGCCTGACTTTGGACTAAATGCGGTAGCGGCTAATTCAGGCGTCTTTGTTCCCTTTCCTTTATTCAGCACAAAATTGTGATCAAAACCGCCTCCGTATTGCAATTGCTGGTTGGGTAAATCTACTACAGTACTAACGAGAGTGGGCTTCCTTAAATCAAAAGGCGTACCCGTAACGGATGCTATCTCACCGGTGGGCAACATGGCTTCATTGACTGGTGTATATTGATCGGCATTTACATAGACCTGGTAGCCGGTTACGCTGCCACCGCCTTCGAGGTTAAAATAACTATGGTTGGTGAGATTAAGCACTGTTTTTTTATCGGTTGTTGCAGCATAGGCAATCTTCAACTCGTTTTGCTCGCTTAAAGAAAAGGTGAGGGTTACCTTTAAATTTCCGGGAAAGCCATTCTCTCCGTCTTTAGACCAATAAGCCAGTGTTATAACCTTATCAGAAACCTTTACCCAATCCCACACCTGTTCGTTAAAACCCATAGGCCCGCCATGCAGATTATTACCATTATTATTGAGGGGCAGCTGATAGGTTGTTCCATCCAAAATAAATTGTCCCTTTGCCATGCGGTTGGCATATCGCCCAACTGTAGCGCCGTAATTACGGCCCTTGGCATTGATATATTCATCAATAGAATTAAATCCTACCACAATATCTACGGGTTTGCCATTTTTATCAGGAATAACAGCGCTTACTAACCTTGCGCCATAATTGGTTATGGCTACCTGCATGCCTTTTTTATTACTCAAAAAAGCAATGCCCGTTTTCTTTCCATTCAGCTCCTTTTCAAAGTTTTCGGGATTGAGATACGCTGGCCGTGATTTTTGAGCGCTTGCTACTACGGTCAACAATACACAAACAAGGATAACAGATAAATGTACCAAAGCTTTATAGCTTACAGGGGGCAGAGCAATTTTCATCCGTAAATTTTTTATTAAATCTATTGTCAGATGGAATTCGCACAAAAATGATATTTGAATATTATTTAGCCCGACGATCTTTGTGCTCATTTCATAAGAGCAAGATACACAATCGGCTTTACAATTAGCTGGTACAACGTTTGAATGAGATTTGCCTTCCCTTCCCAGGCGCTGCCACCGGATGGATTTGTCGGTTAACACAATAAAATCTGCCGTTTACCGACCTTGCATTTACTTCGGCTTGCTTGCGGGCTAGGTTTGCAGCATGGCAAAAAACCTTACTATACGTAGCACCCTGGTGCTGATACTGCTTATTTGTTTTTCCGCTGCTTTTGCGCAGACGGAAAACAAGATAATGATTAAAGGCCGGGTTGTGGATTCTTTACAAAAGCCGGTTGCCTGGGCCACCATACAGCTTTTGAAAAAAGATTCCATTGTTACTACGGGCGCTGCAGATGAGTTGGGGCGTTTTCAGTTACCAATAAAAAACAGTGAAGTAACGGCTATCCGTATTACCAGTGCATCTTATCAACCTTTTACAAAATCAATAATAGTTGACAAAGTCAACCAGTTAGATATTGACCTGGGTGCGCTAATCTTGTCAAATAACAATAGCGAGCTGAAAGGCGTAACAGTTACGGCTTCCCGCCAGCTGATCACCCGGGAGATTGATAAACTGGTGTACAGCACCGAGGCCGACCCTGAAAGCAAGTTCAGCAGTGTGCTGGAGATTATGCGCAAAGTGCCGTTCCTGGCGGTGGACGGACAGGAGAACCTTACCATGAAGGGCAGCAGCAGCTATCGGATCCTGATCAACGGAAAACCATCGGGTATGGTAGATAATGACCCTAAAAGTTTTCTACGATCATTGCCTGCGTCAAGCATACAGAGCATTGAAGTGTACACCACGCCACCCGCTAAATATGATGCAGAAGGATTGGGTGGCGTTATCAACATTGTGACCAACAAAAGAGTAGGAGAGGGTTATAAGGGTAACATCAACCTAAACGGCGCTTATCCCAACGGCGGGCCCGGTGTCGGTTTATCTTTTACGGCCACCCATAAAAAATTCGGCGTTGAGCTATTTGGAGGCAGCAACCTTTCCTACAATCCTTCGGTTGATGGCACTACGTACAGGTCCACTACCGGCACCACTCCATCTACATTGAACGTTACAGAAAATACCAAAAGAAACGGGCATGGCCGGTATATCGGTACGCAGTTTAGCTATGATATCGACTCGCTTCAATTACTAACAGCACAGCTCAATTTCAACGGATCGTTGAACAAAAGCAAATATGGCCGGTTCTCTCAACTACTGGCAGACGATGAAACACAACAGTTCAGGCAAAGTACCGACAGCAAAGGAAACGGCAATGGCTTTGATGGCGGGCTGAACTACCAGCTGGGATTTAAAAAAGATAAGGCAAGATTACTTACTGTATCCTATCGTTATATGCAGTATAAAACCCGCAGCAACGTAGAGAATCAATTTTACGATACCATCAACTATGCGCTGCCCGATTTCAATCAAATTAATAACACGGATTTTATTGAACAAACCGGCCAGGTGGATTATGTACAGAATATAAAAAAGGTAAAAATGGAGGCAGGTATTAAAGCCATCTTCAGGGATAACAACAGCCGGTTTAATACGCTTGAGTTCGATCCCCTCCTCGAACAATTTATAGCCGATGCCGACCGGCAAAATGAATTTAAAAATAAACAGTCCATACTATCCGCTTATAATACTTATTCTTTTGCCCTAAAAACCTGGGGCTTTAAATTCGGCGCAAGGTTGGAGCAAACCTATACCGATATTGATTTCAGCTCTACACAAACCACTGTAAAAAACAATTATTTTAACCTGGTTCCTTCTATTGTTATTAATAAGAACAATAAGAACGGCAGCTATATCAACATCGGGTATAACCAACGTTTGAAACGCCCGGGCATCAACCGCCTGAATCCTTTTGTGGACCGGTCTGATCCCAATTTCATTGAGTCGGGTAACCCCGACTTGCAACCATCGCTGATGCATAGCTTTGATTTGGGTTATGGTATCAATAAAAAACAATCGGTAAACCTGGGACTGATGTATGCCTTTGCCAATAATCTCGATCTTAAGACCTCCCGGTATGATTCCGTATCGAGGATCACTTATACCACGTTTGAAAACTCAGGTAAAATTGATGCGTTGATGTTGAACGCCAATTTCAACCTGGCCATTACCAAATCGCTGAGAACCGTTATCAATGGAAGTGTGGCGCATTTCTGGATTGAAAGTGCAGTGGATGTACGCGATATCAAAACACAAAGAACCTTGTATAATGCATCTGTATCCAATACTTACTCTTTTAAAAAAGATTGGCAGGCTACCGCTTCTGTTAACCTCTATAGCGATAACCTGGCGCCTGCCCAGATACAGGGCACCGTGAATGGCTATGTAGCCACTAATTTCGGTGTCAGCAAAAGCTTGTTTAATAAGAAGCTGGCATTGTCTGCCTATGTAAACAATCCCTTTTCTCAATACCGGAACAATCGCAGCGAAATCACTTCTTACAATTTTACGGAGATCAATACAACCCGCGAGTATTTCAGGAGGTTTGGGATGAGTATTAATTACAAGTTTGGAAAGCTAAAGGATGATGTTAAAAAGAGCAGGAGGGGTATTAATAATAATGATGTATCAAATTAATGCTCACTATTTGATTGCCACCTTCTTCATGCCCTCTCTTCCATAGAATACAGGGAAATACATCATCTCAGCCTTAGCCGGGTTAAGATGATATACTCCCGAATAACGTGGGATTAACTCTATATCAAATATATACTTGCCCTGGCTTAGCCGTGTACAGAAAATGGAGGTTTTGTTTTTAAAATACTCCCGGTGGGTTTCAATGCCCCAAAAGCTTTGCCGCTTATTCTCATAGCTGCAGCCCGCCGGTATGGGCACTTCTACCATTACATATTCGGCATCGGCACGGGCAGTTACTTCTACACGCAAGATGGTTGTCTTACCTCCTTTCAATTCTTTTACTTCAGATCCGTTTTGCATGAAGTAAGATTTTACATCAAAGTCTTTTGATACTTTTTCGGGTTGCCTGTTTTGAAATTGTTGATACGCGGTAAGGTATACCGGCATATTACCCTGTTTGTTAACCTTAATTTTTTCCCCGGCTGCATACTGCTTTTCAAAGGGGAATTGATCGACCGATTCCCCGTTTACCTGTACCGACGCGGGTTTCGGCTTTTCTCCATCTTTTA